>CACPJE010000005.1 GCA_902634045.1 uncultured Pelagibacteraceae bacterium | reverse complement strand
ATGAAGTCGTAGCGGAGATTAATCAGGAGAATGGAGATATATTAATATCGAGAAAAATGTTGGTTGTTGATGAAGTTAAAAATAAATTTTTAGAAATTAATTTAAAAGATGCAAAAAAAATAAATGGAGCAGCTCAAATAGGTGATGAGCTTTTAGATCCATTGCCGCCAATGGACTTTGGAAGAATTGCAGCTCAATCCGCAAAACAAGTTATAACTTCAAAAGTTAGAGAGGCAGAAAGAGAAAGACAATATAATGAGTATAAAGATAGAGTTGGTGAAGTAGTCAATGGTATCGTTAAAAGAGCTGAGTTTGGAAATATAGTGCTCGATCTCGGTAAAGCTGAGGGCGTAATAAGGAAGGACCAAACAATCCCGAGAGAAAATCTCAGAAATGGTGATCGTGTTAAAGCATATATTTATGACGTACGCTCTGAATTAAAGGGGCCACAAATATTTCTTTCAAGATCTCATCCACAATTTAGCTATTGCATCCCTGTCCCCTGCAGAAGTTTTAAAAGTTGTATTAGATGAAGATCAAAATAAAATTGAAGTAGTAGTGTCTGATGAGCATCTAAGTTTAGCAATTGGAAGAAGAGGACAAAATGTAAAACTTGCAACGGAACTTACTGGGTGGGATATAGATATTCTCACAGAAGAAGAAGAATCTTCAAAAAGACAAGAAGATTTTAATTCAAAATCTAAGCTTTTCGTTGAGTCATTGGATGTTGATGAGACTCTTGCACAACTTCTGGTTAGTGAAGGGTTTGGCGCTGTTGAAGAAATTCTGGATTCAGATAGATCAGAATTACTCGCCATAGAGGGTTTTGAAGAAGAAATAGTTGATGAATTAATGGAAAGATCTAAAAAATTCGCTACTGAAAAAGAAATTCAAAATGACCAGAAACTTGAAGAATTGAATGTAAGTAAAGATTTATTAGAATTCAATTTACTCACAAAAACAATGATAGTCACTTTAGCAGAGAATAATATCAAGACCCTAGAAGAATTTGCGGGACTGACCACAGATGATCTCCTTGGTTATTTCGAAGATAGGCATGATAAAAACTCTAGGATAAAAGGAATTCTTGAAAACTATAATTTAACTAAAGATGAGGGAGACGAATTAATTATGGAGGCAAGAAAAATATGGCTTAAATAGTCATAATTCAAGTTTAAGCTATGCCTGAAGATAAAAAAAATAAAAAAACTTTAAGCTTAAAGCTGGGAGCAAAAAGAAGTTATTCACCTGTAAATTCTTTTGAGTCTGGTAAAACAGTAATCGTTGAAAAAAAAAGAATTCGAAAAACTAATCAAACTAGTCAATCTCCAACCAAAGAAGTTAATAATAAAGCAATAAAAACTCAAACTAATTTATCCTCAGATAAAAATTCTAATATAAATAATGAAATTTCAAATAAGTCAGGTGTTATCTTAAAACCTCTATCTAAAGACGAGCAAAAAAGAATATTAAAAGCAGATACCCGAGAAGAAAAAAATAAAGCTATTAGTAAAATTAGAGGCAATGATGAAAAAGAAGACGTTAAAACTGAATCTATAGAAAATACTATAGTAGATCCTGAAAAAAATTCTCAAGAAGAAAAAAAGAAAGATTTCACTGATAATAAAATTGATGAGTTTAAAGATAGAAAAAAACCTTCTGTTTCCTTTGGAAGAAAGAAGGCTAGAGAAAGAAAAGTTACTATTGTTACTGCATTAAGTGATAACGAGGAAAGAACTAGAAGTTTAGCAGCATATAAGCGTGCAAAACAAAAAAATAAGAAAACCAGCCTTGAAGCAGAACCTCAAAAAAAACTAATAAGAGAAGTAAATATTCCTGAGCATATAACCGTAAAAGAACTTGCTAATAGAATGACAGAAAAGTCGGGTGACGTCATTAAATCACTTATGAAAATGGGGATGATGGCGACAATAAATGAGAGTTTAGATGCCGACACCGCGGAACTGATCGTCACTGAATTTGGCCATAAATTTAAAAGAGAAAACATAGAAGATATTGAGAAAGATCTTATTTCTAAAGATTTGCAAGCTGTAAAGGATGAAGCTAGATCTCCTATTGTAACTATTATGGGACATGTAGACCATGGAAAAACATCTCTATTAGATAAAATAAGAAATACTAATGTAGTTTCTGGTGAAAGTGGTGGGATTACTCAACATATAGGAGCTTATGAAATTTTACATAAAAAGAAAAATATTACTTTTATTGACACTCCTGGTCATGCTGCATTTACTGATATGAGGGCTAGAGGTGCAAATATAACAGATATTGTAGTATTAATAGTAGCTGCAGATGATGGCGTTATGCCTCAAACTAAAGAAGCTATATCTCATGCTAAATCTGCGGGTGTCCCTATTATTGTTGCCATTAATAAGTGTGATAAACCAGAAGCAGACACAAAAAAAGTTAAAGAGCAACTTTTGGGAGAAGAATTAATTGTTGAGGAATTATCTGGAGATATTCAGTGTGTTGAAGTCTCTGCTCAAACAGGTGTCAATTTAGATCAATTATTAGACTCGATTGTTGTTCAATCAGATCTTTTAGAATTAAAAGCCAATTACAAAACTTTTGTTGAGGCTACGGTTATTGAAGCAAATATAGATAAAGGTAGAGGACCTATTTGTAACGCAATCATTACAAATGGAAAACTAAGTATAGGAAATATCGCAGTTGCTGGGACAGAATATGGAAAAGTTAGAGCTATATTGAATGATAAAGGTCAAAATATAAATGAAGCTTTTGCTTCAATGCCAGTCCAAGTCTTAGGTTTAAATAGTGCTCCTGAGGCTGGAGATAGTCTTGTTACTGTCGAAAGTGATGAAAAAGCTAAAGAATTATGTGAGTTACGAAGTCAGATTAGGAAAAATAAACTTACTCCAAAAAAAATAAAGAACATAGATAATGAGCAAGCGTTTGGTTCACTGAATAACCTAAAAGAGATAGTTGAGGTAGTTGTAAAATCAGATACAAGAGGCTCAACTGAAGCAATAGTCAGTCAAATTGAAGATATTCAGAGTGAGAAAGTTGGTATTAAAGTTATACATTCAGGTGTAGGCTTCATTAATGAGTCCGATGTTGCTCTTGCAATGGCTTCAAATGCCATATTAATTTCTTTCAATACTTCAGTTACAAAAGAAGCTAAGCATAAGGCAAAGGTAAATAAACAAGAAATTACAAGTTTTTCAATTATTTATGAGTTAATTGAGTATGTTTCTGATTTTGCCAGTGGCAAACTTAAACCATTGATTAAAGAAAACTACTTGGGAAAAGCAGAAATTTTAAAGGTATTCAAGGTTTCTAAAATTGGTTCTATAGCTGGATGCATTGTATCTGATGGACTCGTAAGCAAGGCAGCTAAGGCAAGGGTTTTAAGAAATGAGGAATCTATTTTTGACGGAGATATATTAAGTTTAAAGAGAGAAAAAAATGAGGCTACTGAAGTCAGAGCTGGTACAGAATGCGGAATTAGCATTAAAGATTTTGATGGTTTTGAGGTAGGGGATTTTATTGAAGTTTATAATGTTGAAGAAGTAGCTCAATCCTTGTGATATTAAAAAGAACTAAACAAAAATCGAGTAGATATTTAAGAGTAGCCGAAATTGTTAAAAAAGCTGTAAGTGAAGTACTTTTAAGAAATGAACTTCCTTTAAATCCTAATTTTAATTTTCCACTTAGTGTCGCCTCAATTGAAATGAGTTCTGATTTAAGAATTGCATATATTTATGTGAACACACACGAAGCTATAGAGAAAGATGAAATTATTCAAAGGCTTGAAATCTGTAGACATTATATATCAAAAGAAGTAAACCAATTAATTGATCTTAAATTTACGCCTAAATTAATATTTAAATACGATCGTAGTATAGAAAATTATGATCATATATCAAAACTTCTTGAAACAAAAAAAATAAAAGATGATTTAAATAATAATGAAGATTAATAACCATTCAGGCTGGATATTTATTGATAAGCCTGAAGGAAAAACATCATTTGATGTAGTACGATCAATTAGAAAAATTATACAAGTTAAAAAAATTGGACATTCAGGAACATTAGACCCAATTGCATCTGGGATTTTGGGTATTGCTATTGGAGAAGCTACAAAAAGCATACCATTTTTTTCTAAAAGGAAAGAATATAAATTCAATATTACATTTGGTGCTTCAAAAGATACTGATGATGTTTCAGGCAAAACTACTGAGACTTCAAAATTGATTCCCAACAAAGATGAAATTTCTAGTTGCTTAGATAAATTTATAGGTCAAATTAATCAACTGCCACCAAAATATTCAGCTGTTAAAGTTAATGGGCAGAGAGCATATAAATTAGCAAGAAGTAATATAAATTTTGAGTTAAAGAAGAAAAATATTGAAATATATAATCTGCGGTGTACTGGACAAGTTAACCAAGAAACTTTTTCTTTCATCGCAGAATGCTCAACAGGAACATATATTAGGTCATTAGCTCGTGATATTGCTGAAAATTTGAATACTCTAGGGTATATTTCCTATCTCAGAAGAACAAAATTAGGAAAAATAAGTGAGAAAGAAATAATTTTAGTAGATAAATTCATTGAATTAGTACATATTGGCGATCATTTTAGATTGATGCATTCAATACAAGACGTACTGGACGACATCCAAGCAGTCAGACTTGATAGAGAATTTAGTCAGAAATTTAAAAATGGATTAACTTTTGATTATTGTAATAAAAAAGTTTTTTTAAAACCACTAGCAATTTTTTCAGAAAATCAATTTTTGGGAATTGCTGAAATAATTAAGGGTAATTTAAAACCAGTTAGGGTTTTTAATATTTAAATAATAAAGGAAAAAAGTGATGTCGATTGATAAAGAAAAAAAAACAGAACTAATAGATCAATTCTCAAGGTCTAAAAGTGATACAGGATCTCCAGAGGTGCAGGTAGCAATTTTAACTCAAAGAATAACCAACCTTACAGAGCATTTTCAGTCTCATAAAAAAGATAATCATTCAAGAACAGGATTAATGAGAATGATTAATCAAAGAAGGAGCCTATTAGCGTATATCAAAAAAACAAACAAAGAATCTTATGACAGCTTAATTGAAAAGCTTGGTATAAGAAAATAATTAATTATGAACAAAGAAAAATTTATAGGAATGAAAGAATATGAACGAAGTTATTATAAGAGAAATCAAATGGGGCGATCAAAAACTAATTATCGAAACAGGGAAAGTTGCTAAGCAAGCAACAGCATCAACTATTGTCAGATATGGTGACACAGTTGTTATGGCAAACGTAACAGCAGCTAAAGAACCTAAGACAGATCAAGATTTTTTTCCATTAACAGTAAGTTATCAAGAGAAATATTACGCAGCTGGTAAGATACCAGGGGGTTTCTTCAAACGAGAAGCGAGACCTACTGAATTTGAAACACTTACTTCAAGACTAATTGATAGACCAATTCGACCACTATTTCCTGAAGGATTTAAAAATGAAACCCAAGTAATTTTAACTGTCCTTTCACATGATGGTGAAACTAATGCAGATGTAGTAGCAATGATTGCTGCTTCTAGTGCTCTTACATTGTCAGGAATACCTTTTATGGGCCCAATAGGTGGATGCAGAGTTGGATATGATGGTGAAAATTACGTCTTAAATCCCAAAATGAATGCTGAAACTGAGTTAGACTTAGTAGTCGCTGGGACTGCTTCAGCAGTTTTAATGGTAGAGTCGGAAGCTAACCAACTATCAGAGGAAGTTATGCTTGGAGCTGTTAAGTTTGGACATGAGTCTATGCAGGAAGTGATCAAAGTAATAATTAATCTTGCTGAAGAATGTGCTAAGGATCCATGGGAGTTCGAATATATTGAGAACAGTGATTTATTGAATAGTCTTAGAGAAGAATATTCAGAAGATATAAAGAAAAGCTATTCTATCGTTGATAAGATGGAAAGGCACAATTCTCTAAATGAAATTAAATCTAAGATCGAAGCAGCATATTTAGATAACTCAGAGTTTAATATGAATGAAGTTATGGGTTATTTTAAAAAAATCGAGAAAGGAATTGTTAGATCTCAAATATTGGAAGATAAAAAGAGGATTGATGGAAGGTCTTTAGATGAAGTAAGAAAAATCTCGTCTGAAGTTTCTTGGTTACCTCGTACTCATGGGTCTGCACTTTTTACTAGAGGTGAAACTCAAGCAATTGTTGTAGCAACTTTAGGTTTTGGAGAAGATGAGCAAAGGATCGAAGCTTTGCAAGGTTCTTATAAAGAAAACTTTATGTTACATTATAATTTTCCTCCATATTCTGTTGGAGAGGTAGGAAGAATGGGTGCAACAGGCCGAAGAGAAATTGGCCATGGTAAGCTTGCTTGGAGAGCGCTAAGAGCAGTTTTGCCAAATAAAGATGACTTTGACTATACTATTAGATTAGTGTCGGACATCACAGAATCAAATGGCTCTTCTTCTATGGCTACAGTTTGTGGCTCTTCATTAGCTCTAATGGATGCAGGAGTTCCTATTAAGAATTCTGTATCAGGGATTGCTATGGGTTTGATTAAAGAAGGGGATGATTTTGCTGTTCTGTCAGATATTTTAGGTGATGAAGATCACCTGGGAGACATGGATTTTAAAGTTGCAGGTACAAAAGATGGAGTTACTTCTTTACAAATGGATATAAAGATTACTGGTATAACTCATGAAATAATGGAACAAGCCCTTAATCAAGCAAAAGCAGGCAGAGATCATATCTTAAACGAAATGAATAAAGCCATGGATTCACCAAGAAAAGAGTTAGGTCCTTACACTCCTAGAAGTGAAATGATTAAAGTTAAACGTGATAATATTGGTGAAATCATAGGTAAAGGTGGATCGACTATTAAAGATATTATTGAAAAATCAGGTGCAAAAATTGATATTAGTGATAGTGGCAATGTAAAAATTGCTGGTACTAACCAAGAGTC
This sequence comes from uncultured Pelagibacteraceae bacterium, assembly GCA_902634045.1. GTDB lineage: Bacteria > Pseudomonadota > Alphaproteobacteria > Pelagibacterales > AG-422-B15 > CACPJE01. The sequence continues at coordinate 45,203 of CACPJE010000005.1, read as the reverse complement.
AATACAATCTGCGATTGATTTAATTAATTCAATCATCGAAGAGCCTGAAGTTGGTCAAGTCTATGAAGGAACAGTAGTTAAAATAATGGAATTTGGTGCTTTTGTTAACTTCTTTGGGAAAAAAGATGGTTTAGTCCATATTTCTCAATTATCTGCTGAAAGAGTAGATAAAGTTACTGACGTCGTTAATGAAGGTGATATAGTAAAAGTTAAAGTGATTGGATTTGATAAAGGAAAAGTAAAATTATCAATAAAAGACGTTGAGGCTTAATTACTAAAAATAAATGATCAAATTAAATACTTCTGAAGATAAACTTCATGAAGAATGTGGTGTATTTGGAATTTTCGGCAGTCCAGATGCATCTACACTCACTACTCTTGGGCTTCATGCTCTTCAACACAGAGGACAAGAAGGAGCTGGTATCGTAACTTTTGATGGAAATGGATTTCATGGCGTTAGAAGAACTGGTCTAGTAGGAGATAATTTTAATAAACCTGAAATTATAGATCGCTTGAAAGGAAGAAATGCTATTGGTCATGTAAGATACTCAACAACAGGAGATTCTATTTCAAGAAATATACAACCTCTTTATGCTGATTTATCTTCAGGAGGTTTTGCATGTGCACATAATGGAAACTTAACTAATGCATCTATACTAAGAGAATCTCTAGTAAATCAAGGAGCCATTTTTCAATCTACATCAGATACTGAAACTATATTGCAACTAGTTGCAAAATCAAAAAGAGACAGAATGGTCGATAAGATAATTGATGCTCTTTTTCAAATTCAAGGTGCTTATTCTTTAGTTATTTTGACTAATAAGAAGTTAATAGGTGTTAGAGACCCATTCGGTATAAGACCATTAGTTCTTGGAGATTTAAACGGTGCTCCAGTTCTAGCATCAGAAACATGTGCGTTGGATATTATTGGCGCTAAGTATGTAAGGGATGTTGAAAATGGAGAAATTATTATCATTTCTGAAGATGGTTTAGAGAGCATTAAACCATTTCCTAAAGTTTTAGAAAGACCATGTATATTTGAGAGAATTTATTTTTCTCGACCCGATAGCATAATTGGGGGAAAAACAGTTTATTCTTACAGAAAAAAATTAGGAGAACAACTGGCAAAAGAAAATACAATTGATGTTGATGTTGTTATACCTGTTCCAGATTCAGGGGTCCCTGCAGCATTAGGATATTCGCAAAAATCTAAAATACCTTTTGAACTTGGAATTATTAGAAACCATTATGTAGGAAGGACTTTTATAGAGCCTGCTCAAAATATTCGGCAGTTTGGCGTTAAACTAAAACATAATGCAAATTTATCATATATTGAAGGAAAGAGAGTTGTTTTAATTGATGACTCTATTGTTCGAGGCACAACAGCTAAAAAGATTGTTAAGATGATGTATGATGCTGGCGCTAAAGAGGTCCATATTGGGATCGCTTGTCCCCCAATAACTAATCCTGATTTTTATGGAATTGATACTCCAGACTACAATGAATTGATATCATCAAAGCATAGTATTGAGGAGGTAAATTCTATCGTAGGATCGAAATCACTCTTTTATCTATCACTAGATGGCACTTATAAAGCTATGGGGTATGAAAAAAGAGATAATAATAACCCTCAATTTACTGATCATTGTTTTACAGGTGACTATCCCACTTCACTATTAGATAGAGATGAAGGCAATACAGCAAAACAATACTCCTTATTGTCTGAGAAAAATTAAATTTCTCTAGGGACACCAACTTTATTGTAACCACAATCAACATAATGTATTTCACCTGTAACGCCTGAAGACAGGTCACTTAGTAAATAAAGACCTGATTTACCAACATCATCCAATGAAATATTTCTAAACATTAATGAATTTTTTTCTGACCATTTCATCATATTTTTCCCACCAGAAATTCCTGCCATAGCTAATGTTTTCATAGGGCCGGCTGATAATGCGTTAACCCTAATACCTAATTCGCCTAAATCGGCAGCAATGTATCTTACACTAGATTCGAGTGCAGCTTTAGCTACGCCCATAACATTATAATTTGGAATAAATTTTTGAGATCCATCATAAGTTAGAGTTAACATAGATCCACCATTATTCATCATTTTTTGAGCTTCATTGGCTATTTCAGTAAATGAAAAGCATGAAATTAACATTGTTTGAATAAAATTATCTCGAGAGGTTTTAATATATTTTCCTTTCAATTCCTCTTTATCAGAAAATGCTATTGAATGGAGAATAAAATCAATAGTATCCCACTTGTTATTTATCTCTTTAAATGTAGTTTCTATTGATTCTTTTTTTAAAACATCACATTCAATTAAAAAATTATTATTTATTGACTCTGCTAAGGGCCTTACTCTTCTAAGAAGAGAATCACCTTGGTAGGTAAAGCATAATTCAGCACCTTCTTCAGATAGCTTTTTAGCTATGCCCCAAGCTATTGAATGATCATTAGCTACCCCCATTATGACACCTCTTTTATTTTTTAAATATCCCATTAGTTATACTTTTTTAAACACTAAGGAAGCATTAGTTCCACCAAAACCGAAACTATTACTCATTGCTGTTTTAAAATTTTTATCTATTCGTTCTTTCACAATATTCATATTTTTTGCTTTTTCATCTAGATCTTCAATATTGGCAGATTCACATATAAAATTATTATCCATCATCAGTAAAGTATAAATCGATTCATGCACACCAGCTGCTCCAAGAGAGTGACCACTCAATGATTTGGTCGAGCTAATATGAGGAATATTTGAACTAAATACTTTTTTTATAGCGTCTAATTCAGCTACATCTCCAACGGGTGTAGAAGTTCCATGCGCATTAATATAATCAATCATACCAATATCTTTTATAGCCATTTCCATGCATCTTTGAGCACCTTCACCTGATGGCTGCACCATATCATATCCATCAGATGTCGCTCCATACCCAACAATCTCTGCATAAATTTTAGCTTTTCTACTCAATGCTAAATCTAATTCTTCCAATACAAGAGCCCCACCTCCACCAGAGATTACAAATCCGTCTCTATTTTTATCAAAAGCACGGGATGCCGAAGTAGGATTATCATTATATTTAGAAGATAAAGCAGTCATTGCATCAAAAAGAGCAGACAATGTCCAATCTAGCTCCTCACCACCACCAGCAAATATTCTTTTTTGTTTTCCTAGCTGGATTAGCTCATAAGCATTTCCTATACAATGTGCACTTGTAGAACATGCTGAACTAATTGAATAATTAACTCCTTTGATTTTAAAATAAGTTGATAAAGTAGCTGAGTTTGTGCTGCACATTACTTTTGGAACACTTGTTGGTCCAATTTTTTTGGGACCCTTTTCTCTTGTAATATCAAAAGCTCTCAAGAGACTTTTTGTTGATGGACCACCCGAACCCATAATTAATCCAGTTTCCGGATTAGATATATCTTCTTCACTTAATTTTGCATCTTTGATTGCTTCCTGCATAGCAAGATAATTGTAACTTGCTCCATCTCCCATAAATCTTAAGTATTTTCTATCTATAGTATCTTCTAAATTTATTTTAATTTGACCACTAACTTGACTTCTAAAGCCCATTTTTTGATAAGATTCATCAAAAGATATGCCTGACTTTGTATCATATAATGACCTAGTAACTTCATCTTTATTATTACCTAGTGGTGATACTATTCCAATTCCAGTGACAACGACTCTATTCATTATTTTATTAAACCTACCTTTAAATTTTCAGCTTGATATATTTCTTTACCATCAACCTTTACAGTCGCATCACCTACCCCAACTATTACACTTCTTTTGATAACTTTTTTCATGTCAATATGATATTCGACAAGTTTAGAATCTTTCAAAATTTCTCCTCCAAATTTTACAGCCCCTGAACCTAATGCTCTTCCTCTTCCTGATTCTCCAATCCAACCTAAATAAAATCCTACAAGTTGCCACAGTGCATCTAAACCAAGGCACCCTGGCATAACTGGATCCATTTCAAAGTGACAATCAAAGAACCAAAGTGAAGGATTTATATCAAATTCAGCCATAATTTCACCTTTGTTAAATTTTCCTCCATGATCAGTAATTTTCGTAATTCTATCAAACATCAGCATTGGTGGGAGAGGCAATCGAGCATTTCCAACTCCAAACATTGATCCATGAGCACATTCTAGCAACTCTTCTTTTGTGAAGCTTGATTTTGATTTCATTGGTCAATTTATCCTATTGTTTTTAATGAGATTTCATCAGATTAGAGTATTATAATTGTAAAATATATTAATTTTTATTAAATATCTAAATAATGGAAAAGATTAAGGAAATTTTAAGATCTAAATCGCTTAAAATTACTAACCAAAGGTTACTTGTAGCGAAATATCTGTTTGATGGTCATAACAAACATATTACAGCTGAAGATTTATTTAAAAAACTAAATAAATCAAATTCAAAGATATCTCTTGCTACAGTTTATAATACATTGCATGAATTTTATAAAAGTAAATTAATCAATAAATTAACAATTAATTCAGAAAAAATTTATTTTGATACAAATATGTCTGATCATCATCATTTTTATAATAAAGAAGATGGCATTCTTTTTGATGTTAGTAATAATTTAAAAATTAAGGGACTTCCTAATCCACCTAAAGGAAAGCAAATAGATAAGATCGAAGTCTTAGTTCATTTGAAAAAATAATAATTCTTTTATATAAGTTAAACTTTAAATAATTTAACCTGTAGATCCAAATCCATCTATGCCCCGATTTGTTGAGTCTAGGTCATCTACTTCTTTAAAAGTAACCTGAGTAACTTCTGAAAAAATCATTTGAGCAATTCTATCTTTTGGTTGTATTAAAAATTCTTTTTTACTTAGATTAATTAATACAATCTTGATTTCTCCTCTATAGTCACTGTCTATCGTTCCAGGAGTATTTAGAATGGTTATACCATGTTTAAAGGCAAGTCCAGATCTCGGTCTAATTTGAGCCTCCAGCCCTCTAGGCATAGAGAGTGATATTCCACACGGAATTATTTCTCTTTCCCATGGTAAAATTTTTACTGGTTGTTCAATTGAGGCACTTAAATCTACACCAGCTGCCTCATCAGATTGATAGGCTGGAATATTAAAATCTTTTAAATTAGATAATTTTTTTATTAAGACTACTGCAGATTTAATTTTATTCACTTAATTAACAATATTAAGCAAAATGATTTGCTATTTTTTTTGAAAGCTTTTTTGCGACATCAATCTTAGACATGGAGTTCCACTCAATTTTTTCATCACGAGAGATAAAATGAACCTTATTATCATTTTTTCCTATAACCTTTTCATTCGAAATGTCATTTGCAAGTATCCAATCACAGCCCTTCTCTTTTAACTTTAACTCAGCATTAAAGATCAAATTTTCAGTTTCTGCAGCAAAACCAATAACCAGTTTGGGTCTTTTACTGTTCCGCTTACTAATTCTTGATAATATGTCTGGATTTTCCTCAAGTTCAATTGAAATTTTAGTTCCAGATTTTTTTATTTTTTCAGAACTTTTATTTGAAATTTTATAATCTCCTACTGCAGCCGCGCATACTGCAATATCTGTAGGTAATAATGATTCACATACATCTGACATTTCTGCAGCAGTCTTTACTTTTACTATTGTTGGGCCTACTGGATTAGGAATAGAAGTTGGTCCACTTATCAAAGTGGTTTTGGCACCTAGATCAAAAATTGCTTTTGCGATTGCATGTCCTTGCTTTCCAGAAGATTCATTTGAAATATATCTCACAGGATCTATCATTTCACGTGTTGGCCCTGAAGTTATTAGTGCAGAATAATTTTTAAGTGGGGCAAAGTTAATTTTTTCAATTAAATTGATAGTATGTTCAATTATTTCACTAGGTTCACTCATACGACCTTCTCCATACTCACCACACGCCATAGAGCCGGTATCTGGTCCAATTAAGTTAATGCCGTCTAGTTTTAATGTATTAATGTTTCTTTGCGTAGCATTGTTAATCCACATGTGAACATTCATTGATGGCGCTACTAGTACAGGTTTGTTAGTGGCCATTAAAATTGTCGATGCCAAATCATCACTTATACCGTAAGCAATCTTTGAAATTATGTTTGCGGTAGCTGGAGCAACTAATATTAAATCAGCTGACCTTGATAATTGAATGTGACCCATTTCATGTTCATCATTAAGATTAAATAGATCAGTATAAACTTTATTGCCTGACAAACTTTCTAAAGAAAGGGGAGTTACAAACTCTGATCCTGATTTAGTTAGAACACAAGTTACGTCACAATTTTTTTCTTTTAATCCTCTAATAACATCAAGAGATTTGTAAGCAGCAATACCACCTGTAATAATTAATAATATTTTTCTATTTGTTTTCATTTTTTAATAAAATATCTTATTCTTTAATTGGACCATCTATATAGATAAAAAAAATAATTATATCAATAGAATTAATCCTAAAAAAACCAGTAAAAATGCGCCTGATCCGATAAAATATATTTTTGAATTATTAGAAGTTTTAACATTTTCCTTCTTGTTTGCTATTATATCGAATGCAGCATCTGCTCTACTAATAAAATCTGGTAAATCAGGTATTCTTCTGGCAATAGATTGAAGAGATTCTTGAGTCTGTTTTAGTCTATTCATTACTCCAAGCTCATCTTTTAACCATTTTTCAATTTCAGGTTTTGACACTGACCAAAAGTCTATTTCTGGATCTAATTTTCTAGCAACTCCCTCTACAGTGATCATCGTTTTTTGTAAAAGAAGCAGTTGGGGCTGTAGAGACATATTAAACTGTTTTGTAATTTCAAATAATTGAATTAATAGATTTCCCATTGAAATATTTTTTGCTTTTTGGTTAATAATTGGTTCACCAATTGATCTTAAAGCCTGAGAAAAATCTTCTATTGATTGATTTTTATCTATTAATCCTGCTTCTTGATGAATTTTTGCAATTTGTAAATAATCTTGAGTTATAAATCCATAAATAATTTCAGCCAAGTAAGTTCTATTTTTTTTGTCTAGTCTTCCCATTATTCCGAAATCTACAGCATTTAGATTTCCTTCATCACTAATAAATAAATTACCTTGGTGTAAATCTGCATGAAAATAGCCATCTCTTATAGATTGTCTTAAAAAATTTTTAATTAAATTACTTGCAGCACTTTCAGTGTTAATATTTTTCCTTTTTAGTAAATCAATCTTATCTGCAGGTATCCCACCAATTCTTTCTATTGTTAAAATTTTCTTAGTCACTTGATCCCAATATACTTTTGGGACATAAAAAGATAAGTCAGCTTTAGTATTTTCAGCTAGTTCAGAGGCAGCAGCAGCTTCATATCTGAAATCAAGTTCAAATTTTATGACTTCTTTGGCCTTTTCAATGATTGCTCTAGGTCTTAGTCTTCTAAAGTCTTCAAATAGCTCCATAAATCTGGATAGCCAACTTAATCTTTCCATTTCATTATTAATTATTTCAATGATGTTTGGTCGTAAAACTTTGACAGCAACAGGAGTGAGTTTCTTATTTATATAAATATCAGCAAAGTGTACTTGGGCTATCGAGGCCGCTGCTATTGGCTCGCTAAAGTTTTCAAAAATTTCATTTATATCTTTCCCAAATTCTTTTTCAATGATCTTTACAGCCGCTGATTTCGGGAATGGAGGTAAATTATCTCTTAATAAAGACATATCTTCAGCAATTTGATTCCCAATTATATCTGGTCGAGTTGAAATTAGCTGTCCTAATTTAATAAAGGAAGGTCCCAGTTCATTTAATGCTTTTGCAATTCTTATTCCGTCAGAGGAGCTTGATAAATTTTTTATTCTATTTACCCCAATAGATATTATTTCAGTAAATATAATAAATAAAAACTTAAATTTTACTGTATTGGCAATGAGCTTCAAAATATCATATTTTTTGAATATTCTGATTATCTTTATTAAAAAAATTAAATTTTTTATCATTACTTACTCTTTCCAACCTGAATGAATTGCGACAATTCCATTAAATAGATTTCTAAATTCAACATTAGAGAAATTACTTTGCTCAATTATTTGTTTAAATTTTTCTTGTGTAGGAAATTGTTCAATCGTCTTGGTTAAGTATTGATAAGGTTTTTCATTTCCTACAATTAACTTTCCAAATATTGGAATTATTTTTGAGTATAAACTATATAATTTCGATAAATCTTTATTTTGAACTTTAGAAAACTCCAAACAGATGAATCTTCCACCAACTTTTAAAACTCTATGAGCTTCTTTAAGAGATTGCTTCATATCATCAAAATTTCTAATTCCAAACGAAACAAGATAAGCATCAAAAAATTCATTTTCAAAAGGTAGATTCTCAGCTGGAGCATTTATCCATTTTATTTTATTAGCAAATTCATTTTTCTTTTTTCCATATTCTATCATTGCACTGTTTGGATCACATACCACTGCCTCTCCAAGACCGTCAATTCTTTTTAAAAATCTTGTAGAGACGTCTCCTGTTCCTCCTGCAACGTCAACTATCTTCATTCCTACAAATGGTTCTAGCCAATCAATCATGCATTCCTTCCAATAACGATGAGTCCCAGCTGACATGACATCATTCATGAGGTCATATTTATTTGCTACAATGTTAAATACTTCTTGAGCTTTCATATTTGATATATGTTATCTAGAATACTAGTTAACTTAAAGAATAAGAAAAATAAACATTTATTAAATGCCAGAATTACCTGAAGTAGAGACTGTTATCAAGGGGATAGAACCAAAAATAATTAGAAATGAGATTATAGACTTTAAAAAATATTCACCTAAATTAAGGTACCAGATAGAAGGAAATATAAGAAATAAAATTATTAAAAAATTTGTCAAATCAATTTATAGAAGAGCAAAATATATAATTATCGTTTTAGAAGATAATCAAACAATTGTAATTCATTTAGGTATGTCAGGAAGAATAATAATTTCAAATTCTGAAGACAGAATAATAACTAAACATACACATTTTCTAATTTCATTCTCTAATGAAGTTGATTTAATATATATAGATCCTAGAAGATTTGGTTTAATAAAAGTTATTCCTTCTAATTTTTTATTCAAATCTAAACTTTTTAGACATCTTGGTGTTGAGCCATTAGATAGAACATTTAACAGAAAGTATTTAAAAAGGATCTGTGAAAATAAAAAATCCCCAATTAAGTCTACAATAATGAATCAAAAACATGTTGTTGGGGTTGGAAACATATATGCATCAGAATCTCTCTATTTAGCTAAAGTTAATCCTATCAAAGAAAGCCGTTCACTAACTACTGAAGAGTGTAACCTGATTGTTAAATATATTAAGAAAGTATTAAACAAATCCATTAAACTAGGAGGCTCTAGCATCAATGACTACGCCATGGTTAGTGGTAAATTAGGAGATTATCAAAATAAGTTAGCAGTATATGGAAGAGAAGGTTCAATTTGTAGAAAAAGGTCTTGTAAGTCTAAGATATTAAGAATAGTAATAGCTCAGAGATCGACATTTTACTGTCCTGTCTGTCAAAAATAAATTGTTAGGGATTTGAGATTATTATATGGCAAATACAAAGTCAGCAAAGGCAAAGATTAGAGAAATAAAAAATAAAACTGATTTTAATAAGTCGGTTAAGAATAGATATCGTACCTTTATTAAGAAAACTGAACTAAATATAGTCTCTGGAAAAAAAGATGATGCAAAAGTAGCATTAAGAAAGGCTGAATCAGAAATTATGTCTGCAGCGTCGAAGAAAATTATCCATAAAAAATCTGCCTCTCGAAAAATCTCTCGATTATCTAATAGAATTAAATCTATAAAATAGATTCATTAAACTATTTCCATGAGTTAAGAGTGTTATTGGAAGTTATTTAAAAAGACTCCCTCTTAAATTCAATATAAAATATATAAGTACTTTAATTCAATTTCTTGTTGCGGAATTTATTATTAATAGTTAGTTTGTTTTAATTAAAAAAAAGTTCTTTTTTAATTATTCTTAAAAATATTTTGATTACTAATTTTGATCTAAATTTTAGTAAGGGATTTTTTTGTCAAAATTTGACTGTAATAAAAAGTTCAAAATTCATTATATTTTTTTGGTTTTTTATATATCATTTTAATGAATTTATTCAGGGGTTTTTATTTTCATGTCACAAGATCTTTATAGGCAAACTAGTCAATCTTTAAATTTTAAAGATCAGTGGAATAATGTACTCAAAAAATTAAATAATGAATATGGAAATGAGATATTTAATAGCTGGATAAAAAATATAAAAATTCAATCTCAAGAAGGAGAGGTTGTTTTCTTTACTGTTCCAACTAGATTTATTAGAGATTGGATAACATCCCATTATTTAGACAAAATTATATTTTTTTTAAACTCAGAGAATCCTGATATCAAAAGAGTTAAAATTAATATCGATAACAGTTTATCTTCTACAACACATCAAATAGAAAATAATTTAGATTCAGCTAAGCTAAATTCATTTAATGCAAATAATGATGAATGGCCTTTAGATGAAAGATTTACATTTGATAAATTTATTGTTGGACCATCAAATGAACTTGCATTTGCTTCAGCAAAAAGATTATCTCTATCAGAAAAATTTGAATTTAATCCTTTGTATCTTTATGGTGGAGTAGGTTTGGGTAAAACACATCTTTTACATGCAATTGCATGGCAGATAAAAGAAGAAAATCCCGAAAGTAAGATTTTGTACTTATCGGCAGAGAGATTTATGTTTCAATTTATAAAATCCTTGCGCCAAAAAGATACTATGGCTTTTAAGCAAAAATTTAGGTCTGTAGACGTTTTTATTCTTGATGATATTCAATTTATGATTGGGAAAACTTCAACTCAGGAAGAATTTTTTCACACCTTTAATTCTTTATTGGATCTTAATAAGAAAATTATTATTTCTTGTGACAGAGCTCCAAGTGATCTTAACAGTTTCGATGAAAGAATAAAATCAAGGCTATCAGGAGGTTTGGTTGCAGATATACTTCCTGCTTCCTTTGATTTACGATATTCAATTTTAAAAAAGAAATCAGAAGATTTAGTTTTAAGAAGTAATACTAGTTTTAAAGTTAGTGATGAAGTTTTAGTTTTTCTTGCTAAAACTGTAGTGAGTAATGTGCGAGAATTAGAAGGCGCTCTTAATAAAGTCTTTACTTTTTCAAATATTCTTGGAAAGGAAATTGATGTAGAACTGACAAGATCAGTTTTAAAAGATTTATTAAGATCAAGTAACAGGAGAATCACTATAGATGAGATTCAGAATAAGGTTTCAAATTATTATAATTTAAAAATTGAAGATATGACTTCTAGTCGAAGAATTAGATCATTTGCGCGACCAAGGCAAGTAGCTATGTATTTATCAAAGAAATTAACGACAAGGTCTCTTCCAGAGATTGGACGTAAATTTGGAGGCAGAGATCATACTACGGTAATACACGCAGTTAAGAAGATAGAACAGCTTAAGGAAGAAAATTCTAAATTTGATGAAGATATTAACTTAATTACTCAGATTATTACTTCAGCATAGTAATTAAAAACTATTCAAATCTTAGCTAAAAAATATTAAAATGTATTGCATAGCATTTTTATGGATTTCAAAGTTAACAGTTCAGATTTATTAAAAGCAATCTCTCATATTCATGGAGTTGTTGAGATTAGGCATACACTTCCTATTCTTTCAAATATGATTATCACAGCGCAAAATGGAAATTTAAAGCTTTGCTCAACTAATCTTGATATTTATTGCTCTGATCAAGTGAATGCTGATATTCTTTCTCCAGGAGAAATTTCTGTATCGGCCTCTACTTTTCATGAGATAGTTAAAAGACTTCCAAGTGGATCAGACCTTCATGCCACTTTAGATGAAGAGGGTTCAAGTCTAATATTAAAATGTGGAAGATCAAAATTTAATCTGACAACAATGAAAACAGATGACTTTCCTACAATTGCAGACTCTGACTTAGACACGAAATTTGTTTTAAGTTCAACAGAATTAACAAGAATGATTGATAAAACAAAATTTGCAATATCTAATGAAGAAACTAGATACTATCTAAATGGGGTTTTTTTCCATAAAACACAAAAAAACTCAATTGAAATTCTTAGAGCTGTAGCGACAGATGGTCATCGTCTAGCACAATATGATATACCATTGCCACAAGGCGCCGAAGAAATGACTGGTCTCATTATTCCAAAGAAAACTATTCTTGAATTAAGGAGAGTGCTAGATGACGCTAATGGAGATATAAATATCTCATTAAATGATAGTAAAATTAAATTTACCTTTAATGAGCTCACTATAATTTCTAAAGTTATAGATGGAACATTTCCAGATTATACAAAAGTAATACCTCAGAATAATAATAAAGTTATTGCGACTAATAATGATGCATTAAAAGCAGCAATAGATAGAGTATCTGCAGTATCAATAAGTGAGGAGGTTAAATCTAAAGCAATAAAACTTATAATTGAATCTAATAAATTAATTTTATCTGTTGAAAGCTTATCAAAAGGATCAGCTATTGAGGAAGTAGATATAAATTATAGTGAAGAAAAAGTTGAGATAGGCTTTAACTCAAGATATTTAGTTGATATATGTAATGAGATAGATGGTGAAGAAGCAATTATTCATATTTTAGACTCAATATCTCCAGCAATTATTTTGGATAAATCAGATGAAAATTTATTTTTTGTTCTAATGCCTATGCGTATTTAGCATGCTATCTGATGTAATTATTGAAAAAGTTACTTTAAAAAATTTCCGATCACATAAGAATATAAATTTTGATACTTCTGGAATGAACATAGTATTATTTGGTGCAAATGGATCTGGAAAAACAAATTTACTAGAAGCGATTTCATTATTCTCCCCGGGAAGAGGATTAAGAGGAACAGCCAATCAAGATTTAATTAATATAGAAGAAAATATTAATAGTTTTGAGATTAAGATTATACTTAAATACAAAACTGGTTCAGTTACACTTTACAAAAAATTTGCAAATTTCGAAAAAAAAGAAAGTTATTATTTAGTTGATGGTGAAAAAATAAGTAGCAATGAATTATTGAACTACTTAAGAATAATATGGATTACACCTGTAATGGAAAAGATCATGCTTCAGAGCAATACTGAAAAAAGAAATTTTTTTGATAGGTTAATATTTAATATTGAAGAAAAGCATTTAAAAAATATTAGGCAGTTAGATAAATTATTTAAAGAAAGAATTTCATTGATACAAAATCATCCAAATAATCACGAATGGATTTCCATAGTAGAAGAAAAAATTGTAAAAACTTCATTTGAAGTGCTAAAAATAAGAAGAAAAGTACTACCACTCATAAATAATGAATTAGATAAAATAGCAGAACCTTTTTCAGCTTGTAATATTGAATTTAATTATTCTTATGAGGCTGCAAATTATTTAGATGATGGTCAAGAATTTCTTACACAATATAAAAAACAACTTAGTCTTAATCGGTCAATAGATTCCGAAATCAATAAAACATCGGTAAATGTGAATAAGATAAAAGTAAGTATTTGGAAAAATAAGGAGAGAAAGCTGGAATCCAAAGACTGCTCAACAGGAGAGCAAAAGTCAATTTTGATTTCAATAGTTTTATCTGTAGCCAAACTTATCAAAGAATACGACTCAAATAGAGCTCCTATTATTCTTATTGATGAAGCAATGGCACATCTTGACGATCATCATAAAAAGCAATTACTTCTGGAGCTAGAGAAAATTAATTCTCAAGCATGGTTAACAGGAGTATCAAAAGAATTATTTTCAGACATTAATAATCAAACAGTTTTCTTTGAGTTAAAAAATCATATATAATTAACTCATGGTTAAAAATACTCAATCTGACTACAGCGCAGATTCAATTAAAGTACTAAAAGGTTTAGATGCAGTTAGAAAAAGGCCAGGTATGTACATTGGTGATACCGATGATGGAAGTGGTTTGCATCATATGGTTTTTGAAGTTGTAGATAACTCTATTGATGAGGCTCTAGCTGGACATTGTGATAAGATTGGAATCGCTTTAAATGCAAATGGTTCAGTTACAATAGACGATAATGGTAGAGGGATTCCAACAGAAATACACCCCGAAGAAAAAATTTCTGCAGCAGAAGTTATAATGACTCAGCTTCATGCAGGGGGAAAATTTGACCAAGACTCATATAAAGTTTCTGGGGGTTTGCATGGAGTAGGTGTTTCAGTTGTAAATGCTTTATCTGAAAAATTAAATCTTAAAATTTGTAGAGACGGTAATCAATATGAAATAAATTTTAAAAATGGAAAATCAGACGCGCCATTAAAAAGTATTGGAAAATCTAATGACAATAGTGGCACATCAGTAACATTTACCCCAGATAAAAATATTTTTTCTAATATCCAATTTGATTTAAAAATATTGAAACAAAGATTTAGAGAAATGGCTTTTTTAAATCCTTCTATTAATCTCTCACTTAATGACAATAGAGAGGCTGATAAGAAATCATATAATTTTCATTATGATGGAGGAATAAAAGAGTTTGTTAAATTTCTTGATAAATCAAAAAAATCTTTGATCGATATGCCAATTTATATTGAGGGCAACAAAAATAATATTGAGTTTAATTGTGCACTTTGGTGGAATGATAGTTATTATGAACAAATCCTATCTTTTACAAATAACATAAGACAAAAAGATGGTGGTACGCATCTATCAGGATTTAGGTCTGCTCTTACTCGAGTAGTTAACAATTATCTTGACCAGCATAAAAGTAACAAGAAGCAAGATATTGCTACTAATAGTGATGATATTAGAGAAGGCTTAACTTCAGTAATTTCAGTCAAAGTTCAGGATCCAAAATTTTCTTCCCAAACAAAAGATAAATTAGTTTCTTCTGAGGTGAGGCCTGTAGTTGAAAGTCTGGTTAATGAGAAATTATCTGATTGGTTTGAACGTAATCCAAGTATAGCTAAGGAGATAACTCTTAAAATTCAAAAAGCAGCAGAGGCTAGGGAAGCTGCGAGAAAAGCAAGAGAATTGACAAGAAGAAAAAGTTCTTTAGAAATTACGAATTTGCCTGGTAAGCTTGCAGATTGCCAAGAAAAAGATCCAACACTTTCAGAAATTTTTATTGTTGAGGGAGACTCAGCCGGAGGTTCTGCAAAACAAGGAAGAGATAGAAAATTTCAGGCCATACTGCCTTTACGAGGTAAGATTTTAAACACTTGGAAGTCGAGAACAGATAAGATTCTGAGTTCAAATGAGATTGGAACTTTAATAAGTGCGCTAGGAACTGGTATAGGTAATCAAGAATTTGATATAAATAAATTAAGATATCATAAAGTAGTAATAATGACAGACGCAGATGTAGATGGTTCTCATATCAGAACACTTTTGCTTACTTTCTTTTTTAAAGAAATGAAAGAATTAATTGTAAATAATAATCTGTATATAGCCCGACCACCATTGTACAAAGTTAAAAGGGGCAAAGAAGAACTATACTTAATGGATGATGATGAGCTTCACCAAGCACTTGTTGATTATGGATCTAAAGATATAACTTTTCAAACTGGAAAAGGAACAAATTTTAAAGATGCTGATCTCAAAGAAGAACTTTTAAAGATTATTGAAGCTCAAAATCTTCTTAAGAAAATTCCTGAGAGGTATAATAAGAAAGCAATAGAAGAAATTGCAATTTGCGGATGCCTGGACCTAAAAAAAATAAATGAAATGTCTGCAAAGGTAGTCAGTCAAGTTTGTGATCTTATTAGTAATCGATTCAATAGGAGATTTGATGACTTTGATAGAGGTTGGGAATGTAGCTTTATTGCAGAACAAGGATTTATTTTTAAAAGAGAGCTAAGAGGAGTAGAGGATAAGTTTATTATTGACCATGACTTATTAAATTCTCAAGTAATTCAGAATATAAACGATAATTTTGCTTCTGATAACGGAGTTTATGCTATGTTTCAAGAAACAAGGCCTGGTAAATTATCTAATGGATCCACTAATCATGAAGAAATTTATTCGCCATCTCAGCTTTTAGACATAATCATTAACACTGGGAAAAAAGGTCTTTCTTTACAAAGATACAAGGGTTTAGGAGAAATGAATCCAGATCAGTTATGGGAGACAACTCTTGATCCAAAGAATCGCTCGTTAATTCAAGTTAAAATAGAAGATGAAGCTAAGACTAAAGGTATATTTGAGAATTTAATGGGTGAAAATGTTCAACCAAGAAAAGATTTTATAGATGAACATGCATCTAATGTAGTAAATCTTGATATTTAATTAAACCTTACTCTATATAAATAATTCCCATTTTTTTTTAACCAAGCCTCTTTACTTTTTCTTTTTGGCACTAGTTCATCTACTAATGTCCAAAATTTTTTACTGTGATTAAATTCTACTAAATGACTCATTTCATGAGCGATAATATACTCTAGCACTAAAGGGGGAGCAAAAGCTAATCTCCAATTTATGCTTATATCATTATTAGAATTACAAGATCCCCAATAAGAAAAAGAATTAGATAATTTAATATTTCTAATTTTTACATTAATAACTTTTGAGAAATTTATAACAGTAAGTTTAGTTTTTTCAGATATTCTTTTTTTTATCCATTTATAAAAAATTTTTTTATGTGCATTTTTATTATTTGAAATGATTATTGATTTATCACAAAGTTCAACATTCGACTTTTTCCCATTTAAATAAACAATCTTCCTTTTTTCCCCTTCAAAATATATATTTCCTCCATTCTTTATTATTATTAAGGGCATCATTTCATTATATTGCTCAATTATCCAATTAGAGTTTTCTTGAGCAAAAGTGTATCCTTCACTGAACGAAATGTGTTTTGGTATAGATACTAGTCCAGATAGTCTTTTTTTATCAAAAGTTAGTTTATAGCTTCTGGAAAGTTTATTCTTCTTTATGATTATTTCTATTTCCTTATGCTTATAAGGAATTTTATAATTTTTATTTGATCTATTTTTCATTAGAATGATATGTGTATTATAATGAGTAAGTAAAATATTTTTAAACATTATAAAAATCTTGATAGAAAAAGCTGTATATAATTCTGATGAAGAAATTAATTTAAGATTAAGGACTCTTACTTTAATAAGGTGGATTGCTGTTTTTGGTCAACTTGGTGCGATAATCGTAACCTTTTATTATTTAGATTTTGTATTTAATGTTTATCAAGCTTTTTTTCTGATTCTTTGTAGTGCTGTTTTGAATATCATTATTATGATTCGTTACCCACTAACAAAAATCTTAAATTTTAATGAAACATTCTATTTTCTTTTTTATGATTTAGTTCAGCTTGTACTTTTGTTATCTTTAACAGGAGGATTAACTAATCCATTTTGTGTTTTGATTCTTGCTCCAATAGTAATTGCAGCAACTTATTTAGATTTAAAAAGAACAATTATCATAGTTTCAATCTCAGTAATATCAGTAACAGCATTAGTTTTTTTATATTTCCCATTTGAAAGTGCTCAGTTAGGTATTAATAAAAATGACTTTTCAAGCTTTGGAGTTTTTTCTATATGGTCAGCACTTGTAGTTACTTTGGTGTTTATATCAGCTTATTGCTTTAGGGTAGCTGATGAATCAAGAAAAAATACTCGCGCTTTGAGAGAAACGCAAACAGCACTAGCTAATGAAGAAAAAATATCTGCTCTTATGAGCTTAACTGCGGCTGCTGTTCATGAACTTGGAACACCTTTATCAACCATATCAGTAATTGCAAAAGAATTAATGAATGTAACAAAGCATGATGACTTAAAATATGATGATTTAGTTCTTATTAATTCACAAATCAAAAGATGTAGCAATATACTTGAAAGATTGAGAACTGATAGTTTTTCAGAAAGAAGTAATGAGTTTATTAATAGACTTGATTTTATGAGGATGATTAATGAAATAATCAATTCATATCAAAATGAAAAAATAGAATTTGTTATTGAAATGGAAGAATATTTTGATCAAAATAATGTTACTATTTTAAGAAGTCCTGAGATTATTCAATCTATTTCAAATATAGTTGATAATGCAATTAAACATGCGAACAAAAGAATATTGGTTAATTTAAAGAATAAAATCGATAACATTTTGATTGAAATCATTGATGATGGGGAGGGATTCTCACAAGAAATATACCCTTTCCTAGGTGAGCCTTACCTTGGGAAAAGTCCCAAAAATAAACATAAAGGATTGGGATTAGGTCTTTTTATTTCAAAAAACTTACTCGGAAAGAATTTTGGTGATATAAAATTTTTAAATTTGAAGGATCAGGGTGGATGCGTTCAAATATTATTATCTAAGAAATCACTAGGTTTAGAAAATTGATTATGGAATTAGGTTTTAAAGAAGCTCAAGCTAAAGATAATTCATTGCTAATTTTAGATGATGATGATGTTTTCCGTAATAGACTGTTAACTGCCATGAATAAAAAAGGATTTACATCATATGGAGCATCTTCAATTTCTGAGGCGGAGAAGTTGGTTGCTAAATCTTCTCCCAAATATGCTGTTATTGATTTAAGATTAAATGATGGTAACGGATTAAAGATAGTTTCATTAATTTCTAAAAATCGACCTGATAGTAAAATAGTTATTCTTACTGGGTATGGGAATATTCCAACAGCAGTTGCAGCGGTAAAAGAAGGTGCGTGTGATTATTTAGCTAAGCCTGCAGATGCAGATGATATTGAAGCAGCACTAAAAGCTCCTTATGAGACCAAGCCAGAGCCACCTATTAATCCAATGTCTGCTGATAGAGTTAAGTGGGAACATATTTTAAGGGTATATGAACTTTGTGATAGGAATGTATCTGAAACTGCAAGGAGACTAAAAATGCACAGAAGAACTCTACAAAGAATTTTGCAAAAAAAATCTCCGAAATAAGTCAATAGTTATAATGAATGATTCAATCGAAAACCTAATAAAGAGCAATTCTAAAAAAATTAGTAAAACAGAAATACTATGTGTTGGAGATATGATATTAGATCAATATGTTTATGGGAAGGTAGAAAGGATGTCACCAGAAGCACCTGTTCCAATTCTCTCGATTAAAGAAGAAAATTTTCAACTTGGCGGTGTGGGAAATGTTGCAAGAAATATATCTAATTTAGGAGGCAGGGCAAACATAGTAAGTTTAATAGGAAACGATATTTCATCTAAATATATAGAAAAACTAATAAAAAAAGAAAAGAATTTAAAATATGATTTTGTAGTTGATGAGGATTATTCGACACCACTTAAAATGCGTTTTTTGAATAATTTTACTCAACTTTTAAGGGCTGATAAGGAAAAAGTTAGATCAAAATCTCAAAGCTCAATTATTCAGTCAATCAAAAATAAGATAAAGAAAAATATTGAGCATTGTGATGCAATTATTATATCTGATTATAACAAAGGTTTGATAACCAAAGAACTCGTAAAAGCAATAGTGCAATTAGCTAAAAAAAGTAAAAAGATTATCTTAGCTGACCCCAAAAGTAAGGATTTTAAAATCTACGAAGGAGTTGATTTTCTTACTCCAAATCAAAAAGAATTATCTGAGGCAACAAATAATTTTATTGTTTCAGAGAAAGAAGCTGTTGAAAGTGGAAGACAAATCATCAAACAATGTAAAATATCAAATGTTCTTGTTACTAGGTCTGAAAAAGGCATGATTTTAATTAATAATAAGAACTTTAAAAATTTTCCGACTCTTGCAAAAGAAATTTATGATGTTAGCGGAGCAGGGGACACCGTGATAGCAGTATTAGCAATTATGATAGCAAGTGGTTTTGATATTGATACTTCTGTCCTTTTATCCAATCATGCTGCTGGTATTGTTGTGGGTAAAAAAGGAACTGCTGTTACAACACAAGAAGAAATGATCAAGTTTTAGATGAATGTAGAAAAGGTGCTTAGTGAAAAAGAAATTTTAAAAAAAATTTCTAAAATTGAAGATAAGATAATTATTGGTTTTACAAATGGCTGTTTTGACTTGCTTCATGAGGGCCATCTGTATTTAATTCGAGAATCAAAAAAAAGATGCGATTTTTTGATAATAGGCTTGAACTCAGATGAATCTGTTAAGATTCTTAAAGGCCAAAACCGTCCAATAGAGAGTCAAAAACAAAGAGCAATGAATTTGTCAAAATTAGAAGAGGTTGATGCTATAACTATATTTAATACTGAAACCCCAGAAAATATTATCAAAGATTTAAATCCAGACATTCTGATAAAAGGAGGCGATTATAATAAGGCTGATATAGTCGGCTCTCAATTTGTTATAGAAAATGGAGGATCTGTAGAAGTTATTGATTTATTGCCAGGATTTAGCACAACCAAGATTATAAATGAAAGAATGAAATGATTATAGTTACTGGTGGAGCAGGTTTTATTGGTTCAAATATTGCCCAAGAATTGTCTAAGACAAACAAGGTAGTTATATGTGATAAACTTAATGATCCAGCAAAAAAGAAGAATATTAGTTCTATTAAAGGTATAAAGATAATCAAGATTGAAGAAATATTTTCATTTGTTCAAAAAAATAAGAAAAAAATATCTGCTGTTATTCATATGGGTGCAATTAGTGCAACAGATGAAAAAAATTTAGGGCTTTTACTTAGTAACAATTATTTATATTCTCTAAAACTTTTTAATATTTGTAACAAATATAATATTAAATTTATTTACGCTTCATCTGCCGCTACTTATGGAAACAGTTTTGATTATTATGATGATGAGAATTCATTCGATAATTTTCTAAAACTTAAGCCTGTTAATTATTATGGATTAAGTAAGCATTTATTTGATCTACACATTTTAAGCTTAATTAAATCGGGAAAAAAATTACCATCAAATCCTGTTGGTTTGAAATTTTTTAACGTATATGGACCTAATGAATTGCATAAAGGATTCATGATGAGTCCTATTCCAAAATTTTTAAAAGAAATTCAAACAACGAAGAAATTAAAATTATTTAAGTCACACCACAAGAAGTTTGCCAATGGTAGACAATCCAGAGATTTTATTTACATTAAGGATTGCGTTGAAGTTGTAATCTGGTTGCTTAAGAGAAGAAAATTAAAAGGTATTTATAATGTAGGCACTGGGAAATCAAGAACATTTTATGATTTGGCAAGAACAGTTTTTAAAAATATTAAGATGAAGCCAAATATCTATTACGTTCCTACTCCAAAAAGAATAAGAGATGGTTATCAATATTATACTAAAGCTAAAATGAACAATTTACGCAAAGCTGGGTATAAAAAAGATTTTTTAAGTATTGAACAAGGAGTTAAGGATTATATTAAAAACTACTTACTTAAATAGTTTTTAGGCCACTTTTCTTTCTTTGTTAATTTTCTCAAGAATGTCTAATCCCTCATTTGCAATATCAATTCCTGCTACTTCATCATCTTCTGCTTGTAATTCTTCCATATCAACAAATTCAGCGTAATGTTTTCTTGTGCGTTCAGTGATAATGTTGGCTTTAAGCAATGTTTTACACAACACTCTAAAGATATTATTACTTTGCATCATCTCTTCCTTAATAATGTCATCTCGGTCCATTTCTTTCATGAAAGCTTCTGTTACAAATTTATGGTCTAGCCCAACACTTTCATAGATTAGTTTTTTCTCCCAAGGATTAACAAGATTATATAATAAGTCATGGAATACAGTATGAGACCAATCTTCAACTTTGTTGCGTTCAGTTTGATTTAACTTAGGTATTGTTCTATCAGCCCAAATCTTACCAAATTTATGATGGAAAGCTTCGTCACTCATTGTGTATTTTAATAATGTTTTCAATAGAGGATCATTTGTATCTTGATGTGCCATTCCAAATGCTCCCATAGCTAACCCTTCAATAAGCATTTGCATGCCAACGATTTTTTTGTAAACAACATCAGATGAAACCACTTGTTCAAGTATTCTTCCAAGAGTTGGGCCCGCTGGATAAGGAGTACCCCATCTCGCTTTAATGTAATTAGTAAATCCCGTAACGTGCCTCGCCTCTTCTCTTGTTTGGTTAGCAGCATACTCTTGAGCACCAGGATCTTTTAAAATATGGCAAAGACTTGCACTTAAAGATAAAGCTCCTTGTTCGCCATGTAAAATTTGAGATAGAACCCATCTAAAGCTTTCGTTATTTAATTTAATTTTTTGTTTCTCAGTTAGTTTTTCTGCAACAGATGGAATTTTAAGTTCTATACAAAATATTCTTGGATCTACAATATATTCATTTTCCATGTCAAAAGGTTGATCAAAATCAATAAATCTTTTGTCGTTTGGGTCCCAGAAATGCTTGTGTGTAGCAGCTATCATTTGGTCAAACGTTTCAGTACGTTCTCCATATCTCTCTTTTTCAATCATTGGAATAAAATGTTTGGGATTTGCAGCATTATAAGCTGGATCCTTAGTCATAGCATTTTTACCGCTTTTTGAAATTTGCCAAGCCCTCTTCAGCTTAAACACCTGATCTCTAGCAAATATCTTCGCAAAATCTATTCTTTGTCTTAGTTCAACCATTGAACAATTATAATAAATAAATCAAATCTATTAAAGAAAAAATGA
Organism: uncultured Pelagibacteraceae bacterium; assembly: GCA_902634045.1. Classification (GTDB taxonomy): domain Bacteria; phylum Pseudomonadota; class Alphaproteobacteria; order Pelagibacterales; family AG-422-B15; genus CACPJE01. Next base: position 22,576 of record CACPJE010000005.1, on the reverse strand, counting down.
GAGAATGTTCATTATTTATTCAAAAAAAATGTTTAAAATCAATTATATGTAGTTATTTATATAATTTGTCATACAGACTGTGTGACAATCTAGGCACAAATATAAAGATTAAGTATTGTAAAAGCTACATTTTCCAATATTTTTGTGCGATTGCTACAATTCATAATTTTTTTATATGTTACAAAAAATAGAAAATTGGTTTTTTAAATTTAAGGTCTGGATCTTATCAAGTTTTATAATCCTTACAATTGTGATGGGTTATTTTGCAGTTCAGATCAAGATGGATGCAGGATTTTATAAACAGTTACCAAGTAATCATGAATTTGTGAAAACATATTATGAGTATCAAGAAGATCTAAGTGGTACTAATAGTATCACGGTTGCATTAAGACTAATCGAGGGAGATATCTTTAGCAAAGAATATCTTACTAAATTATTTAATCTCTCTGAGACCATAAAATATCTTCCAGGTGTTAATCAAGCATCGATGCAATCTTTGTGGACGCCAAATGTTACTGTAATGAGAGTTACTGAGGAAGGATTTGAAAGAACAGAGGTAATCCCTGGCAATATTATTCCTGAAAAATTAAATGAAATTGAAATAAATAAAATTAGAGAAAGAATTTTAACTGGTGGTCATGTCGGAAGTATTGTTTCTAATGATTTTACTTCTTCTTTAATAAAAGTTGAATTAACTGAATATGATCCAAGAACAGGCGAAAAATTAGATTATTTACAACTAGGGAAAGAAATTGAGTCCATCCGAGATAAGTATGAAAAGGATAAGTATAAAGTTGAAATAACAGGCTTTGCAAAAATGATTTCTGATATAGCTAATGAGGCATACAATGTTGTTATATTTTTTGCTCTAGCGTTTGTGCTTACTGTTTTGGCAGTATATTGGTATTCAAGATCTTGGACTTTAACTTTCTTACCTTTATTTTGTTCATTGTGTTCATTGGTATGGCAGTTTGGAATGTTAAAGATACTGGGATATGGATTAGATCCATTGGCAATTCTTGTTCCTTTCTTGGTTTTTGCTATTGGTGTTTCTCATGGAATTCAACAGGTAAATCAAATTACAAAAGAAGTTATAGATGGAAAATCTTCTGAAGTAGCTGCGAGAGCTAGTTTCTCAAGGTTACTAGTTCCTGGTTCTATGGCTTTAGTAACGGATCTTGTAGGATTTGGAACTTTAATATTGTTACCGATAGGTATGATACAAGAATTAGGCATAACTGCCTCTATTGGAGTAGCGTTTAAGATTATAACAAATTTAGTTATGTTACCTTTAGCAGCTTCCTACGCGAGATATAATACTAAATTCGCAGCTTCAGCTCAATCTGCGATAAATTACAGGCAAAATTTAATGGGTTTCTTTGGAAGACTAGCTCAACCTCGTCAGGCTGTAATTACCCTAGCTGTTAGTTCAGTATTATTTATTGGCGCAGCATATCTTGCAAGTGAGCGTCATGTAGGTGATTTACATGCTGGAGCACCTGAATTAAGACCAGAGGCGCGATTTAATAAAGATATAACTGAAATTACAAAAAGATATAATGTCACAACTGATGTCTTAGTTGTTATACCAGAAGTCGGAGCAGCTTTGGGTGTTAATCCTTGTAGATCAACATATGTTGTTGAAGCTCAAGACAATCTTCATTGGTACTTAGAAAATATTGATGGTGTTACCAAAGTGATATCTTTATCAAGTATTGCAAAGAGAGCATTAAGTGGTTATGCAGAAGGTAATCTAAAATGGACATATTTGCCACACAATGAAAGGGCACTTTCATTTGCTACAAGTGTTGTAGATCCATCAACTGGATTAATCAATGAAGCATGCTCTATCATGCCAATGTATGTTTTTACTAAGGATCATAAAGCAACTACTATTAGTCACATTATTCATAAAATTGAAGACTATAATGAAAAATTTAAAGAGCTTGAGGATACTATTACATTTAGAGTTTTAATCCAAAGACCTGCCGAAGGTACCGAAATAATTCCTTTTGCTAATTTTACTAATAATACTAATCAACCGATTGAAGATTTAGGAGCTACAAACCCAATAGTATTTACAGATGAAGAATTTACTGATTTTGCATATGAAAATGATTTTAATTCTAGAAACTTATGGGTAACAAATCTTACTAATTATTATCGCAGCATTGATGATTTTGACGAAAATGTTAATTTTAGAGTAAAAGACATTAAAAAATCAGAAGAAGTATTTAAGGATTTGTTTGAGGCTAATCCAGAATACTCTCATATTGTTTTTGAAACAGATGAAATAAAGTACCGACTTGCTAGTGGTACTGTGGGTATTCAGCATGCGACGAATGAGGTTATAGAAAAAGGTGAGCTCCCAATGATGCTAATTGTATATGCCGTTATTATTATTCTAGTATTTTTGACATATTTTGATTGGAGAGCAACAATCTGTTGTACTGTGCCATTGACTTTTGCGACAATGTTAGGATACGCCTTTATGGATATTGCTCAAATTGGGCTAAAAGTTTCTACCTTGCCTGTTATGGTCCTTGCTGTCGGGGTAGGAGTTGACTATGCATTTTATATTTACAATCGACTTAATACTCATTTAAAGAGCGGGCTAGATATGACAGAAGCTTTTGATCAGACATTTAAAAATACAGGTGCGGCTGTAGTTTTCACAGCACTAACCCTTGCAATAGGTGTTTCTACTTGGTCATTCTCAGCATTAAAATTTCAGGCTGATATGGGATCATTATTAACATTTATGTTCTTTATAAACATGATATGTGCAATGACAACTTTGCCAGCACTTGCAGTAATATTAGAGAAGTTATTTCCAAGGAAAAAAAGTTAGCTCTGAGTAAGCTTTAAAAAAACATCTTCGAGCCTTGTTTCTTTTATAGATATGTCTTCAATATCAATATTCGATTCATTAATTGCTTTTAGTAAATCGTTAAATTTTATCTCACTTGGTTTATAGTTTATTTCAAGAGTTTTACCATTAGGATTAAGATCAATATTTAAATTTTTTAGAGAAGATAAATCTATTGTATCTTTATTATTATATACGATTTTAATCTCACGGTTATCAATAAAAGATTTAATTTTTGATGTGCTATCATGTGCAATTAACTTTCCTTCATCTATAATTGCTATCTCATTACATAATTCTTCTGCTTCATGTAGATAGTGAGTTGTTATAATGATAGTCTTACCTTTTGAATTTAATTTTTCAATATTCTTCCAAAGATTAGTTCTTAGTTCTACGTCAACTCCTGCAGTAGGTTCGTCAAGAATAAGAATAGCTGGATCATGAACCATAGCTTTGGCTATTAAAAGTCTTCTTCTCATTCCCCCAGAAAGTGTTCTTGCATACACATGAGCTTTATCTTCAAGAGCAAGCATTTCTAAAATCTCCATTGTTTTGCGATCTTTTTTTGGAACACCATAAAGTCCCGCATGGATCTCCAGCAGCTCAAATGGGGTAAAAAAAGGATCAATATTTAATTCTTGTGGGACTATGCCCATAAGAGATTTTACTTTTTTTAAATTTGACGCATGATCAGTATTTAGGACTTTTATACTGCCATCTGATTTCCTTACTAAATCTGCTAAAATATTAATAAAAGTTGATTTACCTGCACCATTAGGACCTAGCAATCCAAATATAGATCCCGAGGAAATATTGAGAGTGACATTATCTAATGCGAGTATCTCATTATTTGAGCCAGCATTATAAACTTTTGTTAAATTTTTTACTGAAATAGCAATATTATTTTCCATCTGTATTTAGTTATGTTTTACTTATTATAGTTTTTCAATCAGAATTCTTGTATCATCAAGAGAATGGAATCTCCAGACATAAAAAATAAAGAATTGCAAGTTGTCAACTCATCTAATGTTGTATGTGATGGAGGTGGAGGAGCTTTAGGACATCCAAAGGTATATTTAGATATGGGAAAAGAAAAAAATATAATTTGTCCGTATTGTAGCAAATCATTTATTCTTAAAAATAGTAATTGATATAATGTCAAATAAAGATCACTTATTCCTAATTGATGGATCAGGATATATTTTTAGAGCTTATTACGCATTGCCTTCATTATATAGAAAACGAGATAGACTACCTACAGGCGCAGTTAATGGATTCTGTAATATGCTTTACAAGCTCATTGAAGATACTAATAATAAATTTAAACCATCACATATTGCAGTAATTTTTGATAGTGCGAGAAAGACATTTAGAAATGAAATTTATAAAGAGTATAAAGCTAATCGAGGAGATCCTCCAGAAGATCTAATCCCACAATTTAAAATCATAAAAGAATCAGTCGAAGCTTTTGGAATTCAATCTATAGAATTAAAAGGTTTTGAAGCAGATGACATTATTGCAACCTATGCTACTCAGGCCTCAAAAAAAAATTGGAAGGTTTCGATAGTTTCTTCCGATAAAGATCTGATGCAGCTTGTAAGCAAAAATATAAATTTGTTAGATACAATGAAAAATAAGATTATCGGTCCAAATGAAGTTGTTGAAAAGTTTGGGGTTAGTCCCAATAAAGTTATCGATGTTCAAGCTCTTGCAGGGGATACTTCTGATAACATACCAGGTGCTCCAGGTATAGGGATAAAAACTGCAGCAGATTTAATCAATCAATTTGGAGATTTAGATAATTTATTAGAGAATTTTAATAAAATTAAACAAGCCAAAAGAAAAGAAAGTATCAAAGATAACATTCATAAGATTCAAATTAGTAAAGAACTTGTTACATTAAAAAATGACGTAAAAGATATTCCTAAACTAGAAGATTTAATATCAAAAAAGATTACAGTTTCTAAACTTATCCCTTTTTTAGTTGATTTAGAATTAAACAAATTATCAGATAGGATTATTAAAAAAAATCCAGACATAAAAATTAATAAAAATCAAAAATTTAGTCAAAAGAAAAAACAATCTAATGGTGTCATAGATAAAAAATCAGAAAATAAAATTCTGTCAAAAAAATTTAAGTATTCTCAGATTAATTCATTAGAGCAACTAAAAACAATAATTAATAGTATTAATGACTCAGGTTATTTTGTTTTTGATGTTGAAACAGACTCTTTGAATATTATAGAAGCGAACTTGGTAGGAGTTTCTATTTGTTTTGATTATGAAAATTCTTACTACGTACCTCTACAGCACAAAGATCACCTGAATGTTTTGATTAAAGAACAAATTTCGTTAAAAGATTTTGTGAATATGATGAAGCCATTAATGCAAGATGAGTCCATTATCAAGATAGGTCATAATATCAAATATGATATTTCTATTCTTAAAAGATACGATTTAGAGGTTAAATGCTATGAAGATACTATGCTCATGTCATACTCTTGTGATGCTGGAGTAAATCGTCATGGCATGGATGAATTAGCAAAGATTTACCTGAATAGAGAAACAATAAAATTTAAAGAAGTAGTTGGATCTGGAAAATCACAGTTAACTTTTGATCAAGTTGATTTAAATAGAGCTACAGAATACGCAGCCGAAGATGCAGAAATAACTTATAAGCTTTATAGATTTTTCAAAAAAAGAGTTCAACTTGAAAATAATACATTAGTCTATTCATCTATTGAAAAGCCATTGGTTAATTGTTTGATGAGAATGGAAATCAATGGGATTAAAGTTGATGTTAGTTATCTCCAAAAACTATCTAATGATTTTTCAAGTAGAATATTAAAGCTAGAAAAAGAAATATTTAAAAAGACTAAAGTAGAATTTAATATTGGATCACCAAAGCAACTATCAGATGTGCTATTTAATAAATTAAATATATCTCCTCCAAAAAAAACAAAAACAGGAGAAAAATCGACTGGTATATCTGTTTTAGAAGATCTTGCTTATGAAGGTCATGTTGTAGCTGAAGATATTATTGAATGGAGGCAACTATCAAAATTGAAGAATACTTATACTGAAGCTCTTCAAAACCATATAATTAATAAAACTAAAAGAATACATACTTCTTATTCGATGGCCTCAACAAATACAGGTCGCCTAGCTTCATCTGATCCGAATTTACAAAATATACCCATTAGAACAGACGAAGGGCGCTCTATTAGAACTGCTTTTGTTGCAGAAAAAGGAAATGTAATTTTATCAGCTGATTATAGTCAAATTGAGTTGAGAGTACTTGCACATATGGCTGACGTTCCACAGTTAAAAGAAGCATTTAATAATAATGAGGATATTCATCAAATCACTGCTTCAGAAATATTTAATGTTAAACTACAAGATGTAACTCAAGATCTTAGGCGACAGGCAAAAGCAGTGAATTTTGGAATCATTTACGGAATTTCTGCATTTGGTCTAGCAAAACAATTATCTATTACAAATTTTGAGGCCAATGAATTTATAAAAAGCTATTTCAATAAGTTTTCAGGAATAAAAGAGTTTATGGATGCAACAAAGGAAAAATGTCGATCAAATGGATTTGTAGAAACCTTATGTGGAAGAAAATGCTTTTTTCCTAGAATAAAAGATAAAAATTTTGCACTTAGATCTTTTCAAGAAAGAGCTGCTATTAATGCGCCTATACAAGGTACAGCAGCAGATATTATTAAACTTGCAATGATTAATATTAATAATCAGTTATCTTTCGAAGAGAAAGATTGTAAAATGTTATTACAAGTACATGATGAGCTAATTTTTGAGATAAAGAAAAGCAAAATAGATAAGTATATAACGATGATTACTAAAGAGATGGAGAAAGCTTTAGAGCCTTTGTTTCAATTGGATGTTCCATTGGTTGTTGATAGCAATTATGGTGCTAACTGGAATGAGGCTCATTAATGGCTGAAACAATTGTATTAGTCACCGGAGGATTTGATCCAATACACTCAGGACATATAGCGTATTTTAAATCAGCAAGGATGTTAGGAGATAGATTGATTGTAGGTGTAAATTCAGATGAGTGGCTCATTCAGAAAAAAGGAAGTGCATTCCTCCCATTAAATGAACGAATTGAAATAGTTTCAAACTTATCGGTGGTTGATGAAGTGATAGAATTTGAAGATGACGAATATAATTCGTCGGCAAATGCAATTACTACTATTTTGAAAAAATATCCAAATCATAAAATAATATTTGCAAATGGAGGTGATCGAAATTCCGAAAATATACCTGAAATGAAAATTCATAGTCAAAATCCAAATATTCATTTTGAATTTAGTGTAGGTGGAGATTTTAAGAAAAACTCATCTAGTTGGATTTTAAAGAATTGGCAAGGTCCAAAAGATGAACGGCCTTGGGGATGGTATAGGATCATCGATGATAGCGAAGATCACAAGGTAAAGGAAATTCAGGTGAATTCTAAATCACGATTAAGCTTGCAGTCACATTCCAAAAGATCAGAGGTTTGGGTTGTTATTAAAGGCGAAGCAACAGTTACTGTTGATGAAAATATTTCAACCTTAAATGTTAATGATTCAATTTATATCCCGACCGGATCTAAGCATAGACTTGAAAATAAATTAAATGAACCTCTTCATATTATTGAAATTCAAACAGGCAGTTATTTTGGAGAAGATGATATTCAAAGATATGAAGATGATTATAATAGAGCTTAATATATGAGAACGTACTCACCGCATTTTTATTTAGCCTTTTTTTTACTTCTAAATATATTTAATTTTATCGACAGAAATCTTCTCATTGCCTTCGCACCTCAAATTAAGTCTGACTTTAATCTTACAAACGTAGAATGGGGATTATTAACGGGTGTTTATTTTCTTTTCTTTTACTCTGTATTTGGAATATTTATGGGAGTTCTAGGGGATAAATTTAATAGAATGAAGATCGCAGCAGCAGGAGTTTTTTTGTGGAGTCTTATGACTGCATTAACTGGGGTGGCAAAAAGCTTTGCTCATTTAATAATTGCAAGAGCATTGATTGGAGTTGGTGAGTCAGCCTTAACTCCAAACTCGATTTCGATGCTTTCAGATGTATACAACCAAAATAAGAGAGGAACAGCTTCTGCTATTTACTATCTAGGTATTCCCCTTGGTGTTGGTTTAGCTATGTTAATAGCTGCATATTTTGGACCAATGTTTGGATGGCGGGCAGTGTTTATTTCGCTAGGAATTATAGGTGTAGGATTGGCTATTATCACATATTTTTTAACTGAACCCATCAGAGGTCAATTAGATAATCCTTCACAAAGTAATGAAAAAGCTATGAGTATTAGAGAAATTATCAGTTTAACAAAATCAACATTATACAATTCAAAATCTTTAACCTTAATTATTATAGGGAGTATTTTTTTACACATACCACTTGGAGCTGGTAATTTTGAAGTTCTTTGGGCCGTTAATGAAAGAGGATTTACATCGAGTGAATATAATTCTCTCTTTGGTATTTTCTTTATTATTGGTGGATCAATTGGTGCAGTTATGGGAGGGGTATTATCTGATAAATTGAGTTATTTATTTAAAGGGGGCGTAATGAGTTTTTTGACTATTTCTTACTTACTTTTGATACCTCTTACAATTAGCTATCGATTTGTAGATCCGAATACTTTTATTTTTTATTTTACACTATTCTTTATTTCTCTAAATGTGACCTTTTTTTATGGCCCTGTTTTTGGATCAGTACAAGCTTTAACGCCAGTTAAAGTTAGATCAACAATGGTAGCAATTTTTATTTTAGGGGTAAATATAGTAGGAATGGGCGTTGGCAGTTTTTTTACAGGCTTTTTAGTTGATTTTGTATTTAATAATTCATCTGCACCTTACACATTCTCTTTAATTACGGTGGGCGCAACTGGGATAATAGCTATTATTTGTTTTTATATTGCTGGATTTTCCTATAGTAAAGATTCTGAGCTCGCAAAGAAAAATTAATTTGAAACTGGTCCTGACTTACGTACTTGTTCTTCAACGTCAGATTCAAATTTAACAAAATTATCTATGAACATCTGAACTAATTTCTTTGCTTGTCTATCATAATCATCTTTGTTTTGCCAAGTATTACGAGGATCTAATATGTTAGAGTCTATATTTTTTACTATAAGAGGAACTGAAAAACCAAAATTACTATCTTTTCGCATTTCAATATTGTCTATCTCACCTGAAAGTGCAGCATTGAGAAGTGTTCGAGTATCCTTTATTGAAATTCTTTTACCGATTCCATAGACACCGCCTGACCAGCCTGTGTTAACCAGCCAACAATTAACATTATGCTTTGATATTTTTTCTTTAAGTAGGTTTCCATATTCTATTGGATTTCTTGGCATAAATGGGGCGCCAAAGCATGTTGAAAACGTCGCTTGTGGCTCGTTTGAAAGTCCAATTTCTGTTCCAGCAACTTTAGCAGTATAGCCAGATAAAAAATGATACATGGCTTGAGCAGGAGTTAGCTTTGCAATTGGGGGTAAAATTCCAAATGCATCTGCCGTCAACATGATTATATTTTTTGGATGAGATGTTTTTCCTGATAGTGTTACTCCAGGAATAAAATCAAGAGGATAAGCTCCTCGAGTATTTTCAGTCAAAGAATTGTCATCAAGATCTAAATCACCTTTTTCATTCATTACTACGTTTTCGATCACTGAATTTTTCATTTGAGTGGTTGCATAAATTTCTGGCTCTGCTTCTTTAGAGAGTCTTATTAATTTGGCATAACAGCCACCTTCAAAATTAAATAGCCCCTGATCAGACCAACCATGTTCATCATCTCCTAATAAAGAGCGATTAGGATCAGCACTTAATGTAGTTTTTCCAGTTCCTGATAAACCAAAAAATATTGCTGAGTCTCCGTTGTTTCCAGTATTTACAGAACAGTGCATCGGCATGATATTTTTTTCAGGCAATATAAAGTTTAATAGAGTGAAAACAGATTTTTTTGTTTCTCCAGCATATTTGGTTCCTGCAATAAGTATAATTTTCTTATCAAGATTGACAGTAATTACAGTTTCACTTCTTGTTCCATGATAGTCAGGATCCATTTTTAAATTAGGAAAGTTTATAATTGTAAATTCACTGGAAAAATTTTTAATTTCTTCTTCATTAGGTCTTACCAATAAATGCCTAGCAAATAAACCATGCCAAGCATATTCTGTAATAATTGATACACTAAGACTATTTTCCCTATCAGCTCCCCCTAAAAGATCATGCACAAAAAGATCTTTGTTTTCTGCATAATCAATAAAAGACTTTAATATTTTTTCGTAGTTTTCTTCACTAATTGGAACATTCGTATCTCCCCAATGTATTTTTTTTTCATTATTTTGTTCTTTAACGAAAAATTTATCGTTAGCTGACCTTCCTGTATGCTTTCCAGTATTAACTACTAGAGCACCGTGTTTAGATAATTTTCCTTCATTGGTAGTATGAGCTATTTCATACAATTCATCTGAGGTAAGGTTTCTTCTTACAGAATTAGCTTTTTCTAGAATTAGCGAATTTATTGTATTTTCCATAAACTTAGAGAGGCGATAAAACCATATTATATCATTTATGTTAAGACCTAAAATGCAGATTTAGTGTATAATTTGGGGATCAAGTTATTGATAATTGCCATTAAAATGCCACAGAATAATAATTAACTAATATAATATGATTTTATCAATATGAAGCCTCTAATTGCCTTAGTAGATGATGATAGAAATATTCTTATCTCTCTTGAAGAACTATTAAAAAAAGAAGATTTTTCGATACACACTTATAGTGATGGACAATCTGCACTTAATGGTATGTTTCGCTATCCTCCAGATTTAGCTGTTATAGATATAAAAATGCCAAAGATGGATGGATACGAATTATTCAAGAAATTAAGAGCGAAAATAAAAACCCCAGTAATATTTTTGACTTCAAAAGATCAAGAGCAGGATCGGTTGAAGGGTTTGATGCAGGGAGTTGATGACTATGTAACAAAGGGAGGAAATTTTTCAAAACAAATATTAATAGAGACAATTAAAAATACTCTTAATCGAATAAAACTTGAAACAGATGAAAAAGACAGCAGCGAAATTATTGTTTATGGTAATCTCAGACTTGATTGCTTGAGACAGGAATGTGAATGGCAAGGTCAGTTGCTAAAAGATTCTCTTACAGCAACAGAATTTAAGATTATAAAGGAGTTGGTCCAAAGGCCTGGAGTAGTAAAAACTAGAGACAGGTTGATGGACGTAGCATATAGAGATCAAATTGATGTTGACGACAGAACAATTGATAGTCATGTAAAGCGCATCAGAAAGAAATTCAAAAAAATTGATCAAAATTTTCAATCAATATACACACTTTACGGATCAGGATATCAATGGAAATAAATTAGAATTCGATTAGAATATTTGTCATTGAATAGCTTATTTAAAAAATTTTTATTTTATAACTTCATAGGTTTAATCATTTTAGCAATGATTACCATAGCCCTAATTTTTTTTTCAAATCAATATCAGCTTAATAAAAGACTTTCTCAAATTAATAATCAAGCACTAATGATTCATAATTTCTTAAACTCCTCCAATATACTTAGGAATATAGAAGAAGGGGCCAACTTAGAAAAAACTATATCAAATCTTGAAATAAAAAACCTTTCTATAATTATATTAAATGTAAATATGGATGTACTTTTTGATTCAAAAGGATATGACCTTTATCCAGAATCATTTGAAGAAGAAAGCTATGTTACAATTGAAAGTATAAATAATGATGTTTCAGAAAGAAAACTAATCAATAAGAATGACCATGTCTCAAATAGAGTTTTTTTGAAAAATAGTGTATTTATAGAAAATTTTAATAATTCAAATGAGGGTGAGCCACAAGCATTCTCAATTAAATTACCTAATAACAAATTACACTTAATTTCAATTTTTCCAATCAAATATTTAGACAATCAATATTTTATTGTTGCACATGAAGATAACACAGAAATTGGAAATATAATTAATCAGATAAGATTAAATGTAATAATGGGAGTTCTTGCCATTGCAATTTGTTTAATAATATTTTCTATTTTTTTGAACTATGTAATTTTAAATCCAATTAAGGTATTAGCTAGATCAGCTCGAAAAATACAAAATGATTTCAAATCTAAACCAACAATTATAGGGCTTGATCAAAGAGTAGATGAGATAGGCGATTTATCAAAAATATTAAATGAAATGTTAAAAAATCTTTATTTAAAAATTGATAATACAGAGAATTACTCAGCTGATTTAATGCATGAAATTAGGAATCCTTTAGCTTCGATAAAAATGGCATCAGAAGTAATTACTGATGATATGACAGAAAATCAAAAAAAATTTTTAAATCTGATTCAAGCAGATATTTCTAGAATAGAAAATATTATTACTGATTATTCAGCAATGATTAAAGATGAGGCACTACTTTCAAAGAGTGTTTCAAAAAAATTTAATATAACAAGCTTAATTCTCACTATCATTAATGGGTATAAAAATATGAATAAGGAATCAACTAAATTTGAGTTTATTTCTGATAAGGATAAGTCAAATAAATTATTTGCTAAGGGTCATGAATTATTCATTGAGCAGGCAATCAAAAATATTATTGATAATGCCATATCTTTTGCAGGTAGAGATGGAATAGTTACAATTTCTCTAAGTTCTACTTTAAATTATCTAACTATCTCTATTTCAGATAATGGGCCCGGAATTAAAGAGCCTAATATTGAGAGAATATTTGATCGATTTTATTCTTTAAGAGATGAAAACCATCTATCTAATATAGTACATTCTGGCTTAGGGCTAAATATTGCCAAACAAATCATAGATTCTCACGGTGGATATATTTCAGCAAACAATATAAGTGAGGATAACATTGTGAGTGGATCTAGATTTATTATTAACTTGCCTTTAGGAAATTAAGCTATAAATATTAGCATTGATTATTTCTAATTATTTCATATTATTTGGGGAATTTTTTAATGAAAATGACTGATCAACAAGACTATAAAGTAGCGGATATCACGCTTGCAGAATTTGGAAGAAAAGAAATTTCTTTAGCTGAAACTGAAATGCCAGGCTTAATGGCTTTAAGAAAAGAATATAAAGACAAAAAACCGTTAGATGGTGCAAGAATAGTTGGCTGCCTTCATATGACCATTCAAACTGCTGTTTTAATTGAAACATTAGTTGATCTAGGGGCCGATGTTAGATGGTCCTCTTGTAATATTTTTTCAACTCAAGATCATGCAGCTGCTGCTATAGCAAAAGTTGGTATACCAGTATTTGCATGGAAGGGTGAAACTGAAGAAGAGTATTGGTGGTGTGTTAGACAAACGATTGAGGGAAAAGAAGGATGGACACCTAACATGATCCTTGACGATGGCGGTGATCTAACTGCTTTAATGCACAAAGACTATAAAGATCTTCTTAAAGATGTTAGGGGATTATCAGAAGAGACTACCACAGGAGTACTAGCACTAAAAAAAATGGAAATAGAAGGAAGTTTATTAGTTCCTGCAATTAATGTTAATGACTCTGTGACCAAATCTAAATTTGATAATCTTTATGGTTGCAGGGAAAGCTTAGTTGATGGCATCAAAAGAGCTACAGATGTTATGATGTCTGGAAAAGTTGCAATTGTAGCTGGGTTTGGCGATGTTGGCAAAGGAAGTGCCGCTTCCTTACGTCAGAGCGGTGCTAGAGTTATGGTAACTGAAACAGATCCTATTTGTGCTCTTCAAGCTGCTATGGAAGGCTATGAAGTTGTTTTAATGGATGAAATGATAAAAGAAGCAGACATTGTTGTTACTGCTACTGGAAATAAAGATATTGTAACTGCTGATCACATGAGAGAAATGAAAGATAGGGCAATTTTATGTAATATAGGACACTTTGATAATGAGATTCAGGTTGACGCACTAAAGAATTATAAGTGGGATGAGATTAAACCTCAGGTTCATGAAATTACACTTAATGATAATAAACGAATTATATTATTGGCAGAAGGAAGGCTTGTTAATTTAGGCTGTGCAACTGGTCATCCAAGCTTTGTCATGAGTGCTTCTTTCACAAACCAAGTTACAGCTCAAATAGAATTATGGAACAACCCTGATCAATATGAGAAAAAAGTTTATGTTCTTCCTAAGCATTTAGATGAAAAAGTAGCCAGACTACATTTAGAGAAAGTTGGTGCAAAACTAACTAGATTATCTGAAGATCAAGCTGAGTATATCAGCGTTACAACTGAAGGTCCTTATAAGCCGGAAGCTTACCGATACTAATTTTATCAATTAGTGTTATCATCAATGTTATGATTGCTTCTAATCTAGAAGATACAAAGCTAATAGCAAAGAAACTTGCTAAGGATATTAAAAATACTAATGTTACGATTTGTTTAAATGGTGATTTAGGCACAGGAAAGACTACATTTTCAAGATACCTCATACACTCTTTAATTCCGTCAAAGATCAAGGACGATATTCCTAGTCCTACTTTTACATTACTCCAAATATATGAAAGCAAAGAAAGAAGTATCTATCACTATGATTTTTACCGTTTAAATAAAATAGATGAATTAATTGAATTAAATTATAGTGAATCTATCACTAACAATATTTGCATAATTGAATGGGCAAATAAATTCAAAAAGGCATTACCATCTAATAGAATTGATGTAAATTTCGAAATTAAACCTAATAATAGCAGACTAATCAAATTTAATTTAATTGGCTCATACAAAAAACAAGAATATCTATGGATGCAAGAAAAGAGTTTTTAAGTAAATTTTTAATTACTAATAATATTGCAAGTTCAGGAATGCATCTTATAGAATCAGATGCATCATTTAGAAAATACTATCGTATAAAAGGAAATAAGTTTTTAATCATGGACGCACCGCATGAAAAAGGTGAGTCAGTACAATCTTTTAAAAGAATTGATAAAATTCTTATTGGCATGGGTATAAGCGCACCAGTTATTTATAATATTGACGAAGAAAATGGATACATATTATTAGAAGATTTAGGAGATGAAAAGTTTTCACAAATATTGAATAAAAAAAATGAACATAAGCTATATCAAATTGCTGTTAATGTTCTTGCTCATATTTACTTAGAGTCCAAAAAAAAAGAATTTAATTCGCAGAAAATTTCAAATTACTCAATTAATTTATTGATTGAGGAATCTAAACTTTTTTGTGATTGGTATATGCAAGAGCATTGTAAAATTGAATTAACAAGTAGTGAAAAATCAAATTATCAGCAAATTTTAAAAAAAATTTACAATCAATTAGAGCTTAATTCATCTTCATTAGTCTTACGTGATTATCATGTAGACAATCTAATTTTTCTAAAAGATAGAAAGGGTATAAATCAGGTTGGCGTTATTGATTTCCAAGATGCAGTGATTGGTTCTAATGCCTATGACCTTGTTTCACTACTAGAAGATGTAAGAAGACCCATAACAATAGAGCTAAAGAATAAATTAATAAAAGAATACGTTAATGCTACTGATTGTAATTTAAAAGAACTAATCCAAGAAATGAAATTTTTTTCTATTCAAAGAAATCTTAAGATAATTGGAATTTTTTCAAGATTGAAATATCGTGACCAAAAATCTCAATATATGAAATTAATAAATAGTTCTTGGAAATTTATCAATTTACATCTTGAAGAATCAAATTTTGCAGAATTAAAATCATGGATTTTAAATTATAAAGATAAATTTTTATGAGTATGGCTCTAAAATCAGGTATTATTTTGGCAGCAGGGTTTGGTAAACGTATGCGTCACTTGACGCACGAAGTTCCAAAACCATTAATTCAATTTAGAGGAAAACCTCTAATTCAATATAGCATTGATTTTTTGGAATCTTTAAAAATTGAGGAAATTATAATTAATGTTCACTACAAAGCTGATCAGGTCATAGAATTTTTACTGAAATTGAATAATCCAAAAATAAAAATTTCTGATGAGTCTGACGCAATATTAGATACTGGTGGAGGAGTTAAAAAGGCTATGGGCTTGATAAAAGCAGATGAAAGCATAGTTATAAATAGTGATGTTATTTGGAACAATATTCAAATTGACAGTCTAAAAAAGATGAAAAATCAATTCGATCAGAATTTTTGTGATTCATTACTCTGTCTTGCGCCAATTGAAAAAACTCATGGCTATAAAGGTTTTGGGGACTTTATTTTTTTAGATGATAATAAAATTCGTAGATATAGTGATGGCGATCAGCATCCTTACGTTTATTGTGGTGCACAAATTATATCTAAAAATGCATTCAATAATTTTGAAGAAGATATTTTTTCTATGAACAAAATATGGAATAGAAGCATTGAAAATGATAGACTTATGGGATTTAACAATCAAAATGAAATTTTCCATATAGGTTCAATTGAGACACTAGATAAATTTGATGATAGATAAATTAAGATTATTATTATTGATACCAGTGATGGTGTTTAGTTTTACTAATACCCACTTTGCAGAAGATCAATCAAGTTTGGCAAAATTTTTAATTAGGAATTTTGATCCACTAGAAGTTCCAACAGTAGG
Organism: uncultured Pelagibacteraceae bacterium; assembly: GCA_902634045.1. GTDB lineage: Bacteria > Pseudomonadota > Alphaproteobacteria > Pelagibacterales > AG-422-B15 > CACPJE01. Next base: position 6,078 of record CACPJE010000005.1, on the reverse strand, counting down.
TAGTAATGATCCAGACTATGTAATTGTTGAATTTTTTGATTACAGATGTGGTTATTGTGGTAAGCAAGCATACGACTATGCAAAACTTCTTGAGTCTCATAAAAATGTTCAAATTATTTATTTAGAGTTTCCTATTTTTGGAGGTATTTCTGAAACTGCATCAAAACTTGCCATGAATGTTTGGCAACAGAAACCTGATTCATATTTTCAAATTCATAATGAGTTTATGAAGCTAGGGCCAAAAATGAAAAGAAATAATCTTATCCAGTTATTAAATCGAAATGGCTTTGATGGTGAAAGTATGTTTATCGAGGCTGAATCAAGTGAAAAGAATCGAGTTATTGAGACAAATATTAAAATTGCAAAAAATTTAGGCTTAAGGGGTACGCCAGCTTCTGTTGTAAATGATACTATTTTTCCTGGTTATATTCAGTTATCCAAACTGGAACAGATTGTAAGTCAATAAACATTGAAAATTTTTGCGAATATACTTATCTTATTTACATGATCAATAAAGCAAAGTTTGAAATAGGGTCAATTGTTAAACATAAGTACTTCGATTTTAGAGGAGTAATATTTGATGTTGATCCTGAATTTAATAATACTGAAGAGTGGTACCAGTCAATTCCTTCTCAAGTTAGGCCAAGGAAAGATCAGCCATTTTATCATTTGTTAGCTGAGGCTCCAAGTCAACCTTCTTATGTTGCTTATGTTTCTCAACAAAATCTATTACCAGATAATTCAGAAGATCCTTTATCTCACCCTTTAATTGAAGAGATGTTTAAAGGGATCAAGAATGGTAAATACGTAACCAGATCAAAACATAACTAGTTAAATAAACAATGAAGAGATCAATAAAACCTCTCATAGAGTTTGGTCCTCTGGTAGTTTTTTTCTACTATTTTATTAAAACTGGAGAAATTCAATCTGCAATTTTACCTCTCATGATTGCAGCCACTATTGCGATAATTGTATCCCTTATTTTTGAAAAAACAGTATCTCCTATGTTACTTTTCAGCACAATATTAATTCTAATTTTTGGTTCATTAACTATTTATTTTAATGATCCTTTTTTTATCAAATTTAAAGTAACACTGGTCAATTTAATATTTTCTTTGATTCTACTTATTGGAGTTTATTTTAAAAAACCTTTACTTAAAAACTTAATGGGATCATCCATTCAATTAACAGATGATGGATGGATGGGATTAAGTAAAAGATGGGCCTACTTTTTTTTATTCCTAGCTATCTGTAATGAAATAGTTTATCGAAATTTTTCAGATGCTATATGGGTAAATTTTAAATTATTTGGAATTATGGGGTTAACTTTTGTATTTATTTTTACTCAAGTTTTCTTTATTCAGAAAAATACAATTGAAAATTAAAAAGGTTGATCACCTAGAACTGCGATTCTATCCATCACCCTTTCATGACCCAATCCTCTTCCTGGGAAAAAATCTGCAATTGCGTAGTGTATTACACTTCTATTATCCCAGATAGCTACAGCATTCTCAGTCCATGAAAATCTACAGGTTAAGTCAAGTCTTGATTGATGCTCAAAAATTTTATTTAAAATTTCAATACTTTCATTTTTTTCGAGTCCTACAATGTTTTTAGTATAAGTCCAATTTACAAATAATATTTTTTTACCTGTTTCAGGGTGAGTTCTCACAATTGGGTGAGAATTTGAATACTCCTCTGAATTATTTCCATTGCTTTCAAAGTGTTTATAGTTATCTATAAAAAATCCTGCACCTAAAGAATAATGTTCAGCTTTTTTATTAATAACAATTTTTTTTATTTCATCATCCAAAGTATCCCAAGCAAGCTCCATATTAGAAAATACAGTGTCTCCGCCAACAGGCGGAATTTTTATTGATTTTAATATTACAGCTTTTGTTGGAGTGACATTGTAACTAACATCACTATGCCACCCTTCTCCCCATTGATTTTTTTCATCTGCATCTTTAATAAGTCTAGTAATTTGAGGATATCCTTCTAATCCTTTGACATAAGCATGTTCTTCAACAGGACCAAATAGTTTAGCTAATTCAATCTGTTCTTCAGGTGTAATATCTTGGTTTCTAAAAAAAATAACTTTATGTTCAAGTAATAGGTCATTAACAGTTTTAAAATTACCTAAATTAACTTCTTTTAAGTTAATTCCCTCAATCTCAGCCCCTAAAGCGCCAGATAGCAACTTGATTTCCATTAAGAAACACTACTTTTTTTAAAATAGTTTGTCATTAAATTAGTTTTTCTCAGCTTCCATAAACTGATCTATTATTCTCCAAGTCACAAAAGCAAATACTATTAGCCCTCCTACTAATGCGATTGTCTGAGGAATTTCGCCTACTCCTAACCAGGCCCAAATAGGAGCCAAAACTGGTTCTAATAAAATATATAATGCCGCTCGATGAGGCGGAATATATCTAGAGCCAATAGTTATTAAAACAAATCCTAAACCTACTTGAAATGCACCCATGAATAAAATAAGAAATAGATCATGATTATTAATACTATGATCAGGTATAAAAACTATTCCTAAAATACAAACAAAAATACCAGATAAAAAAGTAGCTGGCATAAAGTCTATTTGAGATGAACTGTTAATTAAAGTTAGTTGAATAGCAAAGCAGATTGGCACACCAAGGATAATTATATTTCCAATATTATTTGTTGATTGAAAACCTTGTGAAAACATAATGCCTATTCCAATCATAGAGCCAAAAATTGCAATTATAGTTTTTGTACCAACTATTTTTTTTAGAAATATGTAACTTGCTAATGCAGCCCATAGAGGTGCAGTACTCATAATGAATACAGCATTTGCGACACTAGTATTGCTCATTCCAAATACAAAAAAAACGTTACTCAGTCCTATAATAAATGCGATCAGAATTCCTTTTGAACCTATATTTTTAAAAGCCTCTGGTGTTCTACTTTTAAATTTCAAAATAATGTATAAGAGTGCAACAAGTGAAAATGTTACAGCGCGGTATGATGTAATTTGCATTGTTGAGGCATCTTCGACAAGACGAATAAATAAACCTCCAAAACTTAAAAAGAATCCAGCAGCTATTAAACATAATGCCCCCAAGATTTCATTATTGAATTTCATTTTTACTTACTTTGTTGTACATTTAAATTGATCAAAAAAAATAGACATAATGAAAAAACTTATATTTATATTACTGTTATTTTGTATTTCGTGCAGTGAACAGCAACAGTCTAATGAGACAATTGAAACAGATCAAGGCTTGTCTCTTGATCACAGAAATGAATTTAGAAAAGAATTAATTGAAGTAACTGAGGATATTTATGTGGGTGTAGGTTACGGATTAGCCAACTCAATAATGATCGAAACAGAAAATAATCTAGTAATTGTTGATACATTGGGATCTATAGAGAGAGCAAAAGAATTATATGCGGATTTCAGAAATATTTCTGAGAAACCAATTGTAGCGATTATTTATACGCATAATCATTTAGACCATCTTGGTGGAGCTACCGTTTTCTTTGATGACGGCAATACAGAAATTTATGCTCAAGAAAATATAATTTATAATTTAGATAATATTGCAACAACAATTAGACCAATAATTTTTCAAAGATCTGCAAGACAATTTGGAATACCTCTTCCTGAGGAAGAAATAGTTCATCAGGGTATAGGAGGGTTTCTTGAAATTAATGATCAATCCACTCTTGGACTTGTCAGACCAACTATTCTTTTTGATGAGGAATTAACAATTAAAATTGATAACCTCACATTTGTTTTAGCTCATGTACCAGGTGAGACAGATGATCATCTCTACGTATGGATACCAGAAAAACAAGCTGTGATGGTTGGTGATAATTTCTATCGATCATTTGCAAATTTATATGCAATTAGAGGAACAAAATTTAGAAATCCAATGGAGTGGGTTGAAAGCCTAGACAAAATAAGATTACTAAATGCTGAATATCTTGTTCCAAGTCATACTCGCCCAATAAGCGGAAAGGAAAATGTTTCTAAAGCATTAACTGATTACAGAGACGGTATTCAATTTGTTCACGATCAAACTATAAGATATATCAATAAAGGTTTAACTCCTGACGAGATAGTTCAAAAAGTAAAACTACCTAAGCACTTAGCTGAGTCCCCTTATCTACAACCTTTTTATGGTTCAATATCTTCTTATATCAGGTCTACATTTAGTGGATATATAGGTTGGTTTAGTGGAAATATATCTGATCTTCATCCACTTTCTGCAGAGGAGAGAGCTCAAAAGTTAGCTGCTATAGCCCAGAAGCAAACTAAAATTTCAGTCGAAGCAGAAAATGCTCTGATCAATGGAGAATATCAGTGGGCATTAGAGCTTGCAGATATGTTGCTGGCATTGGATCCAAAAGATAATGCTGCTAAAAATATAAAAGCTGAAGCGGCTGATCAGTTGTCGAAGTATCAGCTTGCTTCAAACGATTATTATTTTTACAAAACAGTTGCGGGTGAACTCAGAAATGAGATTGACGTAAACCCTTCAACACCAAATCGGGTAACGCCAGAACAATTAAAAGCTACTCCTATGAAAGCTATTATGAAATCATTACCTGTTAATTTAAATACAGAAAAAGCAATTGAGACAGATAGGAAAATTATTTTTAAGTTTACAGATATCAATGATATATTTAGTTTACATATCAGAAGAGGGGTTGCGCAGTTAAGTACTACTGAAATTGAAGAACCAGATATAATTGTTAATACTGATCAACAAAGTTTAAAAGAAATATTTACAGGACTTAAAAATATTGCCGCCATTTCATTGGCTTTGACTGATGGCACTATTGAAGTTGAAGGTGGAAAAATGGAGTTTTTAAAAACACTATCTTTGTTTAAGGATTAATAATGGGTCAACGCCAATCACTCATTTTAGGAATTTTCGGATTAATACCTTTTGTTTTATTAATTAGTGCAAGCTTAATTTCACCTCCTGATGAGGTGATTTATGAATTAATAATTTTTGTTTATGTTTCATATGCTGCCGTAATTTCTTCATTCTTGGGAGGTATACAATGGGGACTTATTTCAGCATCTGCAGAAAAAATTTATTCTATTTTCCTACCATTGTTCATTACGACCCTTCCGTGTTTAATAGCGTGGGGAGCTTTGTTAACATTGAAAAACTTAACTATATCTCTCAGTCTTATAATTATATCATTCCTAGTTTCCAGTATATATGATTACTACTTATACCAGCAAAAACTCACTCCATATTGGTTCTTACGTGTTCGCATACCTTTATCAATAGTTGTAATTATTTTAACTTTCGTTTTATTTTTTTTTAATCCTCAAATGATGAGTCTTTGAATAAACCAGAAAAATCCCATAGTTGTTACAAATACGAATGCAGTATTTTTTATTAATTCTATGGTTTTATTAAATCTTAGTTTAGTCAGCATCCATATAATAGTAAGAGCACTTAATACAAAAATAATTTGACCAATTTCTACCCCTAAGTTGAATCCTAGAAGTGACGTAATTATATTATTAGAGTTAATTTCAGTTGAAAGCAAATAACTGCCAAATCCTAGACCATGGATCATTCCAAATAAAAGTGTAATCACAATAAGAAGATTATTTTTTTTATTAATTGATTTATGGAGAAAGAAATAACCTGAAGAAAACAATAACAGCCCAATTAGTAATATTGATGAACTGCTATTTTTAGTAAATATATTTAATATTAACAATGAAACAATTAAAATAATTAGAAAAAAATTTGTTAAAAAGTATTTTTTTGTTTTTTTAATTAAGTATTCTGCTCCAATAAACATGATTGTAAATCCAATAATTGACTCTACTAAAATTCCATTTGGAGACATTATTCCTAAAACAGCTAAGCTTAATGTAATGCTATGGCCTATTGTAAAACCTGTAATGATAATTAATAAATTTCTTATGCTACTTACTAAAATTAATAATCCGATAATGAAAATAAGATGATCAAATCCATTAAGGATATGACTTATTCCAGATTTTAAAAAATTATAAAAAGTTTCATAGAAGTTAAATTCTAATTCTTTTTGATCAGGACTAAT
>CACPJE010000004.1 GCA_902634045.1 uncultured Pelagibacteraceae bacterium | reverse complement strand
ACCGATGTATTTGGCTTTTTATCTTTTTTAGGACTAGCTTCAATTTTTCTTTTTAATTAATTTTTATATTATCAATTAGTCTTGTTGACCCAATAAATACAGCAATAAAAAGTCTACATTTTCTATCTTTTGGAATATTTTTATTAAAATTTTCAGATCTAAGTTCAAAATAATCTATTTTACTAACTCCTATGTCAATTAGAATTTTTTTATTTTGATTGAGAATTTTTAATGGATTCCAATTTCGTAATAACTCACGCTTCGTTTTTCTTAATATGACTATAATATTTTTTGCTATTAACTTTTGTGCATCGTTTAAATATAAATTTCTTGATGAAAGAGCAATGCCAGAACTATCTCTAATAGTTTTTCCAGGAATGATTTTTGTATGAAATTTCAAAGATTTTACTAGTTGTTTTATAAAATATAATTGTTGATAATCTTTTTCTCCAAAGTATGCATAGTCAGGTTTAATGATATCAAAAAGTTTTATAATTATTTTTCCAACTCCAGGAAAATATCTGGGTCTAGATTTCCCACAAAGTATCTTTTCTACTGGCAACTTAGGTTGCTTCAATTTTGAAGTTTTATATTTAAGGATGTCTTTATTATGAGGAAGAAAAACTATATCAGTAGATATTTTTTTAAGTAAGTTGATGTCTCTACTTGTATTTTTAGGATATTTAGCAAAATCTTCGTTGGCTCCAAATTGAGTAGGGTTTATAAAAATACTTACAATAACAATTCTTTTTTTTCCTTTAGCTTTTTTTATAAGAGATAAATGTCCTTCATGCAATGATCCCATAGTTGGAACTAAAGAGATTTTATTATTTCTTAGTTTTAGACTTTTAATTTGTTTTTGAAGAGATTTGATGCTTCTACTGATTATCATTAGACTTATTCAATTTCAATTTTTTCAAATATACAATTGTCAGCTAGAATTTTAGATTTTTTATACTTATCATAAGTATCAACAGTCCATGCAAGTATATGAAATCCAAGCTTTTTCAGTGTTTTTAATGCTTCTAATTCTAAATTATTTATATCAAAGGCAATAAAATCGACACCTATTTCTGTCACTTCTTCGACTGTCAATTTTGTATCACTTGATATTAGTCCTAATTTATAAAATGGTGCATTTTTTTTAAACCATCTTATAGAATCCTTATCAAAAGACTGAATTGCTATTTCTCCGTGATATGATCTAATTAATTCAAATAAACGCTCATCTATATCAGGATGAAAAGACTTCTTAATTTCTATTACGATTGGAACTTTACCATCAACTTTATAAAGAACTTCATCAATTGATGAAATTACTGAATTTGTTTTTAACAATTTAATATTTCTGAGCTCGCTTGCATTACAATCTTTGATTAACTTTTTTATACCAGTTAATCGATAAAGATCTAAATCATGAAATACCATAACTTCATTATCCTTTGAAAGAACGACATCAAGCTCTATAAGAAAATTATTTCTAATTGCTAGATCAAAAGATTCTAGGGTATTTTCAATAATATTTTTATTATTATGCAGGCCTCTATGTGCAATTGGCCTTTTTAGAAAGGCATCCATTTTATACTTTTAAGGAAAAGATTGATGAAATTTCAACGCAGGCATTCTTAGGAAGTGAGTTGCACCCTACAGCAATTCTTGTATGAGCACCATTTTCACCTAGAACTTCACATATAAAATCAGATGCACCATTAATTACTTCAGGATGATTATTAAATTTACTATCAGCATTAATAAATCCTGATAGCTGAATACATGAGAGGTTTTCTAAATCAATATTCTCATCTATTGAGTTTAATATAATTAATGTGTTAATGATGCATAACTTAGCAGCTTTTTTTGCCTCTCCTAAAGTTACTTCTGATTCTACTTTACCTGAAATAATTCCTTCATTTTTTATAGGTAGTTGGCCAGAAATATAGATTTTATTTCCATCTTTAAGGAAAGGAAGATAGTTTCCAAACTTTGTAGTGGATTCTGGTATAGTTATAGATAATTCTTTAAGTTTATCTGCTAATTTCATTTTCTATATAATTATAAATTTCTTTCCAATTTTTTGCTTTAAAATCAACTTCCTTCGGCGTAATGGCTAATTTTTCTAACCTTTTATCAGAAATATAATGAATTAGTTTAACTCCATCAACTTCATTATAAGTTGATAATAGATTAGCAGAAATATCATCAATAAAGAAAATTTTATTTTCTTGTTTTTTTGCTATTTCTTTTATCGCCATACCTTTTAATCCAGAGTTGGAGATTATAGGGAAGTTTAAACCTTTATTCTTAAACGATACTTCTCTTTTTTCTCTATTATGATGGGGCAAGTTTGAAAGTACTATAATTTGACATCCAAGTTCATTTTGAATTTTATCTAAATATTCAATTGATCCGTCAACAAAACTAATTTCTTCAGTGTGTAAATTATAAAAATCAGATAGATGCTTTATTATTAAATCGTTTTCTATTGGTGAATTATCTTTTATTTTCTTAATATTCCCGAACAGTGCATAAGAAGTAAGGTCGTAATATAAACCGATTTTTTTTAAATATATTTCAAATGTTTTAACAAAGTTTAATATTACCTCATCAGCATCTGAAATCAGTAGAGGTTGACTGTGATTGATATTTAAGCTCTCGATCTGACTCACAGCTTCCCGGTCAAGGGATTTTGAAATCATTACTTTATTTCGATTAATGTCAACTTTGACTGTGTATATTGGCCAAGAGCTTCAAGTGATTTGTCTCTTCCAAATCCAGATTGTTTAAATCCACCGTGTGGTAAAGACATATCTCCATCACTTAGACTATTAACAAGTACTTTTCCACTTTTGATTCGCTTGACAAGCTTATGTACTTTATTTAGATCGTTCGACCATATCATTGCATTGAGTCCATAATCAGTATCATTTGCAATTTGAAGAGCTTCATCTTCATTTTCAAAGTCAATAGCACATAGAACTGGACCAAAAATTTCTTCTTTTGCAACGGTCATTTCATTTCTTACATCCTTAAACACAGTTGGACTGATGTAATAGCCACCAGTATCCTGTTTAACCTGTTCACCACCAGTAATAACATTTGCACCTTCATTTTTTCCAGTATCTATGTAGCTTAGTATTTTATCAGTTTGAGTTTTGTCTACAATTGTTCCCATTAAAGTCTGAGGATTAAAAGGATCATCAGGCATCCATGGTTCAGAATAATTAACAACTTTTTCAAGAAATTCATCTTTAATTGATCTTTGAACTAGAAGTCTCGAAGGAGCATCACAAACTTGACCACTATTTCCAAACATCCCATTAGCAGCCATCTTCGCTGCATGATCTAGATCAGGAGCATCAGCAAATATTATATTTGGAGATTTTCCGCCACATTCTAAAGAGACTCTTTTCATGTTTGATTGCCCCGCGTAGGAAAGGAAATATCTACCAACCTCTGTTGATCCAGTGAATCCAAGTTTATCAACATCCATATGCATACCTAATGCTTTGCCAGCTGTTGGCCCAAAACCAGGCACAACATTAAAGACTCCTTCAGGTATCCCAGCTTCAATGGCAAGTTCAGCTACGCGTAATGCAGACAAAGGAGATTGTTCAGCAGGTTTTAGAATAAAACTATTTCCAGCAGCTAAAGCAGGGGCAAATTTCCAACAAGCCATCAATAATGGATAGTTCCAAGGAGTTACAGCACCAACGACACCCAATGGTTCACGAGTAATTGTAGCTAATAAATTGTCACTAGTTGGAGCTACATCATCATATATTTTGTCTATAGCTTCAGCATACCATCTTGTGCAATTAATACATGCTGCAATATCTCCTGTTGCATTTGAAATAGGCTTGCCCATGTTAAGTGTTTCAAGAATGCCGAGCTCAAGAATATTTTTTTTCATTAAATCAGCAAAATTAAAAAGTATTTTTTTTCTTTTACTTGGAGCCATTCTTGACCAGGACCCTTTTTCAAAGACTTCTCTTGCTGCCTTCACTGCTTTATTAATATCTTCAATATCACACTCAGAAACATTCGTGATTAATTTTCCATCAACAGGGCTTATACTTTCAAAAGTTTTACCTGTTTGAGAATCTACATAATTTCCATTGATAAAAGCTTGAGTTTTAAAATCAATTGCGTTTCTTTTTTCTACTACATCGTTATAAGCGAGCGCCATATTATTCCTTTCGTATTTTAAGTGGGATTGATCTTAAGTAATCTGCTTTTAAATTTACAGACTTTTTTTCTTTTTTGTGGCCTTTTTCTTAACTTTTTTCTTACCCATTTTTTCTTGTTTTTTCTCAATTAAATCAAGAGCTTCATCCATCTCTATATTTTCTGGATCAATTTGTTCAGGTATAGTTGCATTAATGGTCTTGTACTTAATATATGGACCAAATTTACCCTTCATGACTTTAACAGGTTTTTTATCGTCTGGATGTTCACCAAGAGTTTTTATTTCTGATGAACTTCTAAGTCGACCGGGTTTTGCATTTGCCAGAAGGTCAACAGCTCTATTTAGTCCAATTTCAAATATTTCACTATTATCTTCAAGACTAGCATTTTTATCTGCACAACTTAAATACCCACCATATCTTCCATAATTGACCGTAATGATTTCTCCACTTTCAGGATGAGTTCCAATCTCTCTTGGTAAACTTAAAAGATATTTAGCTTTTTCTAAATCAATTATACTCGGCGAAACTCCTTTAGGGACAGATGATCTTTGAGGCTTTTCTTTTCCTTCTTGTTCACCTAATTGTACGTAAGGTCCAAATCTTCCATTTAACAATTTAATTTCTTTATTTGAAACTTCATCAATTCCTAAAACTTCATCTTCAAAAGCTTCTTTAATCTTTTTATACGATATAGGTCTCGTGAACTTACATTCAGGGTAATCTGAACAACCTACAAATGCTCCAAAGCGACTTACTTTTAAGCTTAGCTGACCTTTGCATCCTTCTGAAGGACAGGCTCTTGATACTGATGTTTCATTATCAGAAGATTTTTCAAATATATGATTTTTTAAAATCTCATTAAGACTATCTAGTACATTTGTGATTCTAAGATCAGTAACACTCCCTACATTAGTTGAAAATCCATTCCAAAATTTTTCTAAGAAATCAGTCCATTTGATCTTTCCAGAGGTAATTTCATCAAGCGATTCTTCCATTCCAGCAGTAAATTCATAGTCAACATATTGACCAAAGAATCCTTTAAGAAATGCAGTAATTAATATCGCTCTATCTTCAGGAATGAATCTATTTTTTTCAACTTCAACATAACTTCTCATTTTTAGCACTGAAATTATACTTGCATAAGTTGATGGTCTACCAATTCCAAGTTCTTCAAGTTTTTTTACTAAACTTGCTTCAGAATATCTTGGAGGAGGTAGGGTAAAGTGTTGAGTATTTTCAGGAGTAACATTATTAATCTTTGTATTTAAGTCGACACTGGGTAATGAACCCTCATCTTCAGATTCTTCATCTTCATTTTTTTTCTCTGAGTCTTCATTTTTTTCTTTAAATTCACTGTAAATATTTAAGAAACCATCAAATTTTGGAATTGATCCATTTGCCCTAAGCTTGACTGAATTATCTTCAGAACTAATCTCAAGAGCAGTTCTCTCAAATATTGCTGAGCTCATTTGACTAGCCAAAGCTCTTTTCCAAATTAGTTTATAAAGTTTAAGGCTATCTGTATCGAGAAATTTAGATACATCGTCAGGTCTTAAATTAATATCTGTTGGCCTAATGCCTTCATGTGCTTCCTGAGCATTTTTTGCTTTTTTACTTTTATAAGTTCTAATCTCTTGAGGTAAATAATTGCTATCAAAGTTATTATTTAAATAAGTTCTATAAGATTCTATAGCTTCTTTAGAAATTTCTGTACTGTCTGTTCGCATATATGTAATTAAACCTACCGTTTCACCATCTATTTCAATTCCTTGAAAAAGTTTTTGTGCAATTTGCATTGTTCTTGATGCACCAAATCCGAATATACTTGATGCAGTTTGTTGTAAGGTTGAAGTAGAGAATGGGGCATCAGGATTTCTAGTGGCAGGTTTTTTTGCAATATCAGAAATTATAAATTTTTTGCTTTTAATTGCCTCTACAACTATTTTTGTATTATCTTCATTTTTAAATGTAAATTTCTCAATTTTTTCATCATTAAAAGAAATTAAATTTGCATTTATATGAGTTCCATCTTTTATTTCTACATCTGCCTTAATCTTCCAATATTCTTCAGGTTTAAATGACTCGATCTCTAGTTCTCTTTCACATATCAACCTTAAAGCCACGGATTGTACTCTTCCTGCAGATTTTGCTCCTGGTAGCTTTCTCCATAAAACTGGAGAAAGATTAAATCCAAATAAGTAGTCCAAAGCCCTTCTGGCTAAATAAGCTTCAACAAGATCATTATCTATGTCTCGAGGATTAGCTATTCCTTCCTTCACGGCATTTTTTGTAATTTCACTAAAAACAACTCTTTTTACATTTTTATTTTTTAAAAGTTTTTTTTTGTTTAAAAGTTCAACAATGTGCCACGCAATGGCTTCTCCTTCTCGATCAGGATCAGTTGCCAAGTATAGATTAGAAGCTTTTTCACTAGCTTCATAAATATCTTTCATATGTTTTTTAGATGTATTTGATACTTCCCACTCAAACGAGAAATTATCATCAGGATTCACAGAACCATTCTTTGATGGAAGATCCCTTACATGACCAAAACTTGCTAAAACATTAAAGTCATTACCGAGGTACTTATTTATTGTTTTTGCTTTAGCAGGGCTTTCTACGATAACTAAATTCATAAATCTATTTTTGGCGTCTTTAATATATTTTTGATCGGTTTGTCAAACTATGACTTCAAAAAAAATAAATTATCGCAGAATATGGGGAATTATAAAATTTTAGTCTCTTTTCCTTTTTTCAATCTTTTTATGTTTTCTTGATGGGAGAAGATAATAATTAGGTTAAGAAATAACAGAGTTAATGAAGTTATAAAGTCTAAAAAAATTAGAGAATAAAAGGTAGAAAGATTAGCAGAAATTAATGTAGATGCAGATGATATTTTAGTTTTAAAAAATACAAACAACCAGATAATACATACAATTAGCATTAACGATAATTCAAAAGCAAACAAGATTCCTAGAAATGAAGCAAATCCTTTACCTCCATTTAAATTGTTAATCCATACAGGAAATATGTGACCAACTAATATAACTGATGCAGACAAGATGATTAAATCAGCATTTATAATATTACAAATTGATACTGCAATATAGGCTTTAAAAAAATCAATAAAAAGTGTTAATCCTGCAGCCCAATAATTTCCTGTTCTTAAAACATTAGTAGCGCCCGTATTTCCTGATCCAATTTTATTCAACTCTCCCAAAGAAAAAATTTTAGCAAAAATTACTCCTGAGGGAATTGATCCGAGCAAATATGAAAAATAAACAATGATCAATGATTCAAAAAACACTTATTTTACCATTATTGACAAACAGGCCATTCGAACTGCTACGCCATTTTCTACCTGTTCATTAATAACAGATTTATCTAAGTCATCAGCTAATCTGTCCTCAATTTCTACATTTCTATTAATAGGACCTGGATGCAAGACAAGAGCATCAGGGTTTGCTAATTTTAATTTCTCATAAGTTAGTCCAAATTCTTCAAAATATGATTCTTTGGAAGGTAAATTAGTATCTGTTATTCTTTCATTTTGAATTCTTAACATCATTACAATATCAGTTCCAGTTATGCCTTCTTCAAGATTAGTATAAGTTTCAACATCATATCTATTAAGATCTTTCGGTTTAAAGAATTCTGGATAAACAAATCTTACATTTGATTCCATCTTTTTAAGAAGATAGTAATTTGAGCGAGCTACCCGGCTATGTTCTAAATCACCACATATTGCTACAGTGATATTTTTTAAACTTCTCTTATTATCTACTATTGTGTAAGCATCTAGTAGAGCCTGAGTAGGATGCTCATTTATTCCTTCTCCAGCATTAATTACAGGACAATTAATAATTTCTGAAATTTGTTTTGACGCATTATCTATTCCATGTCTAATAACAACTAGATCTGGATTCATCGCTCCTAATGTTTGAGCTGTGTCGTGAAGACTTTCCCCCTTCCTTAGAGACGAGCCTTCAATATTCATATTAATTACATCTGCACCTAGTCGCTTTGCGGCAATTTCGAAAGATATCAATGTTCTTGTCGAAGGCTCAAAAAAAAGGTTAATAATCGTTCGCCCTTTTAATATTGGATAATTTTTATCTTTCTCTCTATTTTTTAATTTGAAAAAATTGCTTAATTCTAAAATTTTATTGATATCTTCAATAGAAAGATTTTTTATACCATGAAGATGCTTTTGAGTAATTTCTGGAATATTTGCCTTCTTAATCATTACTAGTTCCTTTTAATATATTTAAGGGCACCTTCCAGAATAAATGCTGATGCTAAGTTATCAATGTCTTTTTTTTGATTTATTTTTTTTTGCCTTGTTTTTGAAGGAGCTTGATAAAAACGTTCAACGGCAGCTGTTGATAATCTTTCATCCCAAAAAGAATAAGGCAACTCAAAGAAGCTTAATATCTCTTTTGATTTATCTCTAATAGATTGAGAACTTTTTCCTTCAGAACCATCCATGTTTATTGGTAGCCCAATTATCATTGCCCCAACATTATGATCTTTGATAATTAAAGAAAGTTCTTCAACAAGACTTTTTAGACTTATGTATTTTATGGTTCTGAGAGGGAGGGCTCCGTCCATATCTGAGGTAGAGATTGAAACCCCAATTCTTTTTTTACCTAAGTCTAGTCCTATGATTTTATGCTTACTTTCAACAATGTTTTTGAGATCAAGTAAATCAACTTCTTTTTTTGTTTCAATAAGCATTTTTTTGATTATATATCATACAATATTTATAGATAATAGCTCTAAACAGTATGGAATTTGATAAGAAAAACCTTTTAAAACTTGGCAAGCTAGCACGTATATTAATAAAAGATGAAAACCTTGATAGCTTAAGTGAAGATTTAAATTCAATATTAAAATTTGTAGATCAACTAAAAGAAATTAAAACCGATCATGTTGATCCTACTTCAAATTCATTAGAACAAATACTGCTTTCGCGAAAAGATATTGTTGAGAAAATTAACGAGACTGAAGATATACTAGAGAATGCGCCTGAAAAGGAAATGGAATTTTATGTTGTTCCCAAGGTGATTGAATAAATGACTGAAAACTTATCTATTAAACAAGCTTCGGATCTTCTCAAAAGCAAACATATTTCGTCAAAAGAATTAATACAAACTTATTTAAAAAAAATTAAGGCAGGAAAAGAATTAAATTGTTTTAATTTTATATCAGAAGAAACTGCCTTATTAGATGCAACTAAATCAGATGAACGAAGGGCTTCAAATAGTTTAAAAGGAGATTTTGATGGGATTCCTATAGGAGTTAAAGATCTTTTTTGTACTCAAGGCATTCTAACAACAGCATCAAGCAAAATCCTTTCAAATTTTATTCCAAATTATGAATCAACTGTTACCATGAATTGTAAAGAGTCAGGTTTAATTAGCTTAGGGAAGTTAAACTGTGATGAATTTGCAATGGGATCGACAAATAAAACAAGTTATTTTGGTCCTGTAAAAAATCCATGGAGACCAAAAGATTCAAAAATTGATCTTGTACCGGGTGGTTCATCTGGAGGTTCAGCGGCAGCAGTTGCTGCAGATTTATGCATTGCTTCATTAGGGACTGATACAGGAGGTTCTATTAGACAGCCTGCTTCTTTTACTGGAACTGTTGGACTTAAGCCATCTTATGGACGAGTTTCAAGATGGGGTATAGTCGCATTTGCTTCATCTCTAGACCAGGCAGGGCCAATTACTAAAACTGTTGATGATGCAGCAATAATGTTAGATATCATCTCTGGTCATGATAAAAAAGACTCTACATCTTCTATTAAAGAAAAAGAAAACTATTCAAAGAATATAAATTCTAATGTGAAAGGAATGAAAATAGGATTTCCAAAAGAATTTATGAGTGATGATCTTCCAAAGAGTACCCTCAAAGCTTGGGAAGAATGTAAAGATCTTTTAAAATCTAATGGAGCTGAGATTATTAATATTAGTTTACCACACACTATGAGTGCCTTGCCAACATATTATATAATCGCACCTGCAGAAGCCTCTTCAAATTTAGCTCGGTATGATGGAGTTCGATATGGTTTAAGGGAGAAGGGTAATGATTTAATTGATATGTATGAGAGAACAAGATCAGAAGGCTTTGGCGATGAAGTTAAGAGAAGAATATTAATTGGAACTTATGTTTTATCTTCAGGATATTATGATGCGTATTATTTAAAGGCTCAAAAAGTAAGATCTTTGATTAAGGATGATTTTAATAAAGCATTTGAAAAGGTAGATGCGATTTTAACTCCATCAACTCCAAGTACTGCGTTTGAAATTGCTAATGAACCAAATGATCCAGTTCAAAATTATTTTAATGATATTTTTACAGTTCCAGTAAATTTAGCAGGCATACCTGGAATATCTTTGCCGTTTGCAAATGATGAAAAAAATTTACCAATTGGTTTGCAATTAATCACCAACTCATTTGAAGAACAGAAGCTTCTCAATATTGCTAAAAATATTGAGGAAACAGTTCAATATCAAGCTGTTCCAGAAAAATGGTGGACACAATGATTGATGGCTGGAACTTAGTAATAGGAATTGAGATACATGCTCAAGTTAAATCAAATTCAAAATTATTCTCTTCGTCTCCAACTGATTTTGGATCAAATCCAAATTCTCAGGTAAGTTTAATAGATGCTGCTATGCCTGGAATGCTGCCAGTAATTAATAGTTTTTGTATTGAACAGGCCGTTAGATCTGGAATTGGACTTAATGCAAAGATAAATGAGAAATCAATTTTTGATCGAAAGAATTATTTCTATCAAGATTTACCTCAAGGGTATCAGATATCACAATATAAGGATCCTATTGTAGGAGAGGGATATATAGACATTGAGACTGAAGATGGTAAAAAAAGAATTGAAATAGAGCGTTTACATCTTGAACAAGATGCAGGAAAAAGTCTTCATGACCAAGATCCAAACTACACATTTGTTGATCTTAATCGTTCAGGAATAGCTCTTATGGAGATTGTCTCTAAACCAGATATGAATTCTCCTGAAGAAGCTGTTAATTATGTTAAAAAGATTAGAAGCATACTTAGATATTTAGATACATGTGATGGTAATATGGAGCAGGGTTCACTTAGAGCTGATGTGAATGTTTCAGTAAATAAGGTAGGTGAAGAGTTAGGTATACGATGTGAAATAAAAAATCTAAATTCTTTTAAACATATAAACTCTGCAATTATATATGAGGCAAATAGACAAATTAAGCTGATAGAATCGGGGGGAAGAGTAGATCAAGAAACACGTTTATATGATATAAATTCTAATGAAACTCGGTCTATGAGATCTAAGGAAGATGCTCATGATTATAGATACTTTCCCGACCCAGATCTTTTACCTTTAGTTTTAGATAAAGAATGGATTGAAACAATTAAAAAAAATATACCTGAACTACCAGACAAAAAAAAAGAAAGGTTTATTAGGGATTATTCACTAAGTGATTATGATGCGGAAGTTATTGTTTCTGACAAAGCAACGAGTGAATATTATGAGATAGTAGTTAATGGAAGAACACCTAAACTTGTAACTACTTGGGTAACGGGAGAGCTATTTTCAGTTTTGAATAAAAAAAATATTTCGATTCAAGATAGTCCCATTTCTTCAGAAATGATGGGTGAATTAATAGATAATATTGAAAATGGGAAAATTTCAAATCGCTTAGCCAAAGATGTATTTGAAGATATGTGTGAGACAGGTAAAAATCCTAATAAAATTATTCAGGAAAAAGGATTATCACAAATTAATGATGAAGGAGAAATTGAGAGGTTAGTTGATGAAGTATTAAATAATAACCCAGATAATATTGAGAAATACAAGAATGGAAAAACAAAGCTTCTAGGATTTTTTGTAGGTGAAGTAATGAAGTTAAGTAAGGGAAAAGCAAATCCTAGTACCTTAAATAAACTTTTGAAGAAAAAACTAGATAATTAAAATTAAATTAGATATCACTTATATTGCCGGAGAGATGGCTGAGTGGTCGAAAGCAGCAGGTTGCTAACTTGTCGTACATGGCAACATGTACCGTGGGTTCGAATCCCACTCTCTCCGCCATTTTATAATTCTGATTTAGCATAGTTTTTATCAATTAAAAATCTTGCTTTGATTCCTAAGTTTAAAAAAGGTTGTGGGGGTAGCCAATTAGGCTTCTTGGCTTTCTGAATTAATTCAACTTCATTTGTAATATTGTTCGATGCTTTATTTGCTATCTCTTCTCCAAATAAAGTTCCTAGTCCAATTCCAGACCCATTGAAACAACCAGTAGCATAAATATTATCGCTAATTTTTTTGAAAATTGGAGCAGCATTTCCACTTCTGCAGACAATGCCTGACCAGGTTGAATCAATAATATCTTTTGGTAATGAAGGAAATCTTTTTAGAATACCTTTAAGATGGATGCACTTATTAATATCTATATTTACTCGTTTGTTACATAGAGAAACTGTATTTCTAATAAGAATTCTACGATCTTTTGTCATTCTAACTGTTGCACCCATTGGTCTAGTGGATAATACCCCCCACTCACGAGGTGATCCAATTGTTTCAAATTCTGTTTCAGTTAAACTTCTTGTCATACTTGCTGTTAACGCAAGAGGAAAGCTATATTGCTTTTCTATCCCAAGAGAAGATAAAAAACCATTAGCACAAAATATGATTGACGAAGCTTCAAGCACTCCTTTATTAAAAGTACATTTAATTCTTTTATTTGCTTCTTCCCAATTTAGTAATGGTGAATTTTCATAAAGAATTACATTTTCAGGCAATGAGTCAACCATAGCTCTAGCTAATTTTCCTGGATTTAAGAGAATTCCACCATTAGTGTATATTCCGATTTTATAAAATTCAGTCCCAAGTTTATTAAGCATCTCATCTTTTTGTAAAATTTTATTTTCAATTTTTAATGAATTGAGCATTGCATTAAACTTAATCAATTTTTTCTCATCTTCTATTTTTGAGGATGCATAATATTTCCCACATTCATTCCAATCACAATCAACTTGGTATTGTGCTATAAATTTTTTTACTTTTTCAATACCTAAGGAATATAGATCACTTTTGGCTTTATAGTCCTTAGTACTTTTTGATGATATAAATCCATCATTCATAGTACTATCTACTAAGTATCCTGAGTTTCTGCTGCTTGCACCTTCTCCTGCAACTTGAGCATCTACAATAATGATTTTTTTATTTGGATATACATTCCCAAGTTGCCTAGCTGCAGAGAGTCCAGTATATCCTGCTCCAATAATCAACCAGTCACAATTCGCTCGTCCTAATAATTCTTTTATGCCAGTTCGCTTTGGTAATTCATTAATCCAGCCACACGAGTTATCATTGTTAGGTAGCATAATCTTATAGGTCATTCTTTTTTATAGGCTTAACTATAGTTTTTCCACCTACATAACCTCGATTTAAATTTTCAAGTATTGAGTAAGGTTGAGGTACATTATTATTTTCTATAAAACTATAAACCTGAACATTCTCTAAAACCCTTTGTACATAATTACGAGTTTCTTTAAATGGTATAAGCTCTATCCAATCTATAGCATCAATATCATCTTTTCTTGGGTCACCATACCTTTTAATCCAAGCAGCAACTCTTGACTCTCCAGCATTGTAAGCTGCGAGTGACAAAATATATGAACCATCTAAGTTAGATAGAAGAATATCTAAATATGCACTTCCAAGAATAACATTATATTTTGGATTCTCAGTTAGTTTGTTTTTTGAATATTCAAGATTTAAACCTTGAGATACTCTCTTGGCAGTGTATGGCATTAATTGCATTAGACCCTTGGCGCCTGCATGGCTACCTGCTTTAGGATCAAACTGACTTTCTTGCCTTATAACAGAATGGATTAAACTTTGATCAGGAAATATAACTTTACCGAACTCAGGCCTATCAACTATTGGAAAACTTTTTGTGTCTAAGATTACATTGTTATAATAAAATATCTTTCCTGCTTGAACAGCAAAATCGTACCTTCCAATATCTGATGCAATCTGCATAGCATTTGATGCAACTGTTATATCCTTTCTATCAGCTAAATCTTTAATAAATTTTTTAACTATTTTTGGTTTATCAAATTCATTAAGAAGAGATATGGCTGCATAAATCTTTTTATTAAGATTTTTTGATTCTTCAGTTTCGTTTCTTTTTATGTTGACTACAGGTTCAAAGAAAATATTTTCTTCAGATTTTATGCCTGCTAATTGCCCATAGAAAGTTAAGCTATATATTGAACCTTTTCCGTACCATTTCTGAGATTCCTCAATATTTCCTATTTCCTCATATGATTTACCCATCCAATAGGCTGCACGAGCTTTTGATATTGGCCTTGAAGAAACGTTCCATATCTCCCTAAAATGTTCCAGCGCTTTTTTAGGATTATCTAAAAAAGTAATACTTATCCAACCAGCCATCCATTCAGCTTGAGCAATATCAGCATTTTCAGTCAAGCCATGATTTGTTGTGAGCTTATAGGCTGTGTTATATTGATGTTTATCAATTAATCTTCGAATCAAAATATTTTTTTGACGCCAAAATTTTTCTGGCCTTTGAAGTTTTGATGGATCAACTTCACTTACTGATAATAGCAATTCAAGTGCACTGTCATATTTTCTTTTTTTAACTCGCCATCTTATTCTATCATGTACTAATCCTGGATGGTTAATTAGTTGTTTTGGGACTTTAGCTATAAGATCATCGACTCCACCCGCAAATGAGATGAGCCCTATTCTTGCTTCAAATAGCTTTTGGTAATCCTTGTCTACATGCTTTATTAATCTACTTGCAGTTCGATACTTTCCATCCCAAAGTAGTTTATTTATTCTTTTTTTATGATCTTCTTGATCAAATAAATTTTTAAATTTCTTAATGATTTGCGCCTGTTCTTTCCTTGTTAGACTTCCATTAATGTATCCGTCTTTAATAAGATCTCTACCTTTTTCAACTTCTTTAATATTTAATAATGCATTCCCATAATAAATTTTACCCCATCCTGATTGAGGAGGATTATTTTTAAAATAATTAGCTAAATCTCTATCATCTTCTTTAAATGATATTTTTGATTCTGCTTTAAATTTGATACTTTCAATCAATGGCCATTGTGAATTATTTTTTATATAATCTTTATAGTTTGAAAAAGTTAAATCACTTGCTCCATTGTAATACCTTAACCACTCAAGAATATCTCTTGCTAAATCATCCTTAATATTTGATTGAATTCCCTTAACTCTGTCCCATTGATACTGTTCAGCTTTTTGTAATGCTAGCTCAAATAATTCATAATCTTTGTTACTAAGTATTTGTGACAAAATAGGTTGAAGTGGTCTTTTGGTAGGAAAAAGCTTGTCAATCATAAGTGATGCTGCTACATGGTCAGGTCTTTTGAGAGGATAGACTGAGGCAGATACGTCTAATCCATAAGGAATAAACGTTATTAATATGATTAATGCTATTTTTTTCACGAGATTAAGATATTTTTTATGGGAGTATATTTATGATTTATTGTTTTTTAAATCATTAATAATGTTAAAATAAATTTATGTTAAAAGGATCATTTACGGCACTTATTACACCTTTTAAGGATGGAAAAATAGATGAGGAATCATTTAGGTCCTTTATAGATTTTCAAATTGATGGTGGTATTCATGGAGTTGTTCCAGTTGGGACAACCGGTGAGTCACCAACATTGTCACATGAAGAACATAAGAAAGCTGTTGAAGTCTGTATTGATCAGGTAGATAAGAGAGTTCCTGTAATCGCTGGTACTGGATCGAACAATACTGAAGAGGCGATCGACCTCACTTGTCACGCTGAAAAAGCAGGCGCTGATGCCGCATTGATTGTGACCCCATATTATAATAAGCCAACTCAAAAAGGCATGTATAATCACTATGAAGCTATAGCTAATAGGTCAAACATACCAATAATCATTTACAACATACCCGGAAGATCTGTGGTGAATATGACTAATAAAACTATGAAAGAATTATTTAAACTTAAAAATATTTTAGGTGTAAAGGATGCAACAGCAGATATTCCAAGAGTATACAGTTCTAGAGTTGATATTGGTAAGGATTTTAATTTATTAACTGGAGATGATGCTACCTGTTTAGCTTTTATGCTATATGGAGGTCATGGCACAATTTCTGTTACTTCCAATATTGCACCGAAACTATGCTCAGATTTTATGAATCTTTGCTTGGAAGGCAAGTTTAGAGAAGCAAGCAAAATCAATGATCTTCTTATGCCTTTGCACACAGCTTTATTTATTGAATCAAGTCCTGGTCCAGTAAAATATGCTGCCAATAAATTAGGTCTTTGTTCCAGCGAAATTAGGCTTCCTCTTACAGAAATTTCTGAAGAAACCAAAAAAAATGTAGATCAAGCATTAAAACATGCTTCACTTATTTAATCTTGCAGATAGCAGCCCAAAATAGAAAAGCCCGTTTCAATTATTTCTTTATTGAAGTTTTTGAAGCAGGGATTCAACTGATGGGGAGTGAGATAAAATCATTGCGAGATGGTAGAGTAGATATTTCCGAGTCATTTGCTAGAGAAGAAAATAATGAAATATTTTTAATTAATTCTTATTTTTCAAAATACGCTAACTCTTCATATATGAATCATGATGAATCTAGGCCAAGAAAACTTTTGCTTCATAAGAGAGAAATTCAAAAAATAGCAGGTAAGTTAAAAAAAGAATCTCTTACTTTGATACCCACGAAGCTGTATTTCAATAAAGATGGAATAGCTAAACTAGAAATAGCCTTATCAAAAGGTAAGAAACTTCATGACAAAAGAGAAGTTAAGAAAAAGAAAAGTTGGGAGAGAGAAAAGAAGTTCTTAAAATGATATATATTATTGGTATTGGTTCAAATATGTCTTCTAAATATGGAGGACCAATTAAAACTCTAAAATTTGCAATTAAACAATTAAATCAAAATAATATAAATGTAATTAAAAAATCATTCCTATACTCATCTCAACCACAAGGTTTTAATTCTGCTGCAAATATTTTTTTCAATGGTGCGCTTATGGTTGATACATCTTTAAAACCTGAGCTGTTACTGCTTATTCTAAAAAACATTGAAAAGAATCTTGGAAGATATATGTATAAAAAAAATTCTTCACGAAGCTGTGACTTAGATATTTTACTTGTGCGCCCAGAAAGAACCTCATTTGTAAGAAAAAATAATACAAAATGCATATTGCCTCATCCTCGAATGCATAACAGAGATTTTGTTTTAAGGCCAATGATGGATATATGCTCTAACTGGATACATCCAGAGCTAAATCAGAGAATATGTGACTTATATAAAGAGAATTTCTCAGCTGAAAAACTATATAAAATTCCTAAAAAGCTATAAATTTGATTTTTTTTCTACTTCACTATCTGCTTAATGTATGATTTATAAGTTCTAATATGGTTCAAAATGAGCTAATAAGCAAAATAAAGAATTATGATCCTGACTTAGATGTTCAGATGATTGAGAAAGCTTATGAATTTGCATTATCTGCACATAAATCTCAGAGAAGACATTCAGGTGATCCATATATTTCTCATCCATTAGCAGTTGCAGACATACTTTTAGGTCTAAAGCTTGATACATCTTCAATTATTACTGGTCTGTTGCACGACACTCTTGAAGACACATTGACAACTGAAGTTGATTTAAAAAATGAGTTTGGAGAAGAAGTAGTTAAATTAGTTAATGGTGTAACTAAACTTTCTAAAATAGAGACTTATACAGAGAATAAATTTCAGGCAGAAAATTTTAGAAAATTAATATTAGCAATGTCTAAAGATATTAGGGTTTTGTTAGTAAAGCTTGCAGATAGATTACATAACATGAGAACTGTACAGTTTATACCTGAAGAAAGTAGAAGAAAGAGAATTGCATCTGAAACCATAGAAATATATGCACCTCTTGCAGGAAGATTGGGCATGCATGAGTTTAAAGATGAATTAGAAGACTTATCATTCCAAATTCTTAATCCTTCTGCTTATTCTTCAATTTCCAATAGAATAGAATATCTCAAGAAAGATACTTCTAACCTAACTGAAAAAATTAGAAAAAAAATTTCATTACTTTTAGAAAATAATTACATTAGCAATGAGATAATTGGTAGAGAGAAAAAGATTTATTCTGTTTGGAATAAAATGCAAAATAAGCAAATAGCATTTAGACAGCTATCAGATATATTTGCATATAGAATTTTAGCAGACTCAGTTAATGATTGTTATGCTATTCTGGGAATAATTCATAATAGATGGCCAGCAGTTCCAGGAACTTTTAAAGATTATATTTCTACTCCAAAAATAAATAATTATCGGTCAGTTCATACAACAATTGTTGGACCCGAAAGGCAAAGAGTAGAGTTGCAAATCAGAACAAAGGAAATGGACTCTGTTGCTGACAGAGGAATAGCAGCACACTGGTCATATAAGGAAAACTATAATCTTGTAGATAATTCATCTTCAGATCCTGTAAATGTCACTTGGTTAAGAGATTTAGTTGAAATACTTGATAGTGGCGCTTCTTCAGAAGAGCTTCTAGAGGCTACAAAATTAGAAATGTTTCAAGATCAGGTGTTTTGCTTTACCCCTAAGGGAGATCTTATACATCTACCTTCTAATTCTAATTCAATTGATTTTGCTTATGCACTTCATTCAGAAATAGGCAATAGATGTGTTGGTTGTAAGATTAATGGAAAGCCAAAGCCATTATATACAAAGATACATAATGGTGATGAAATTGAGATTTTAACTTCTAAAAGTCAAGAGCCCTCAGAAACTTGGGAAAATATAGTTACTACTGCCAAGGCACAATCATCAATCAAAAGATATTTTAAAAAACAGGAAAAAGACGAATTCGCAAATCTTGGAAAGAAAATTTTAGAAAAAGTATTAGATAAAGATGATAAGATCTCAGCTGAATTAATAGAAACATTCGCTAAAAAACTTAATAGAAAAAATTCTGAGGAATTATTGATTTCAATTGGCAAAGGCCACATAAAACCTAGGCAACTGACAAAATTAAAACCTAAATCAAGGCTTTCATTTTTTTCAAGATATAGAAGACCTAAGAAGATGCTGAATATTCCATTAAAAATCAAAGATCTACAACCAGGAGTCGCAATACATTTTTCAGAGTGTTGCTTGCCTTTGCCAGGTGAAGATATAATTGGAATTACTTCTGAAGACTCAGGAATAATAATCCACTCCTTAAACTGTGAAGAGCTAAATAAGGATTATAAGAAAGAAGAATGGTTGGCCGCTACTTGGAAAGATGTTGACCAAAATCAATTTTTTTCTTCAAGAATTAAAGTTTCAGTTAAAAATGAACCAGGATCTCTTGGAAAGCTTGCTACAATTATAGGTAGCGAGAAAGGAAATATAACAAATCTCAATATTTCTGAAAAAGGAGAAGATTTTTTTGATATGATATTTGTTATAGATGTAAAGAATCTTTTACATTTAGAATCAATAATTAATACATTAAAAAAAGTAGAAAATGTAAGTTCAGTATCGAGACTATTTATTAATTAAATATGAATAAACAAGAGCTTTTAAATATTTTTGAGGAAACTGGTGCATTGCAGTATGGTCATTTTATTCTCTCGTCAGAAAAAAGATCTGATACTTACTGTCAATGTTCTAAATTGTTTATTGACTCAAAAATATCAAATAAAGTTGCAAACGCATTAACTCAGAAGATTAATTCTAAAATTAATTCTAAAATTGATTATGTCGTAGCCCCTGCATTAGGTGGAATTTTAGTTGGCTATGAGGTTGCCAGATGTCTAAATTCAAGATCTATATTTTTCGAAAGAACAAATGAAAATTTTGAACTGAGAAGAGGTTTTGAAATTGAGGAAAATAAAAATGTTTTATTTGTTGAAGATGTAATTACCACAGGCAAATCATCAAAAGAATGCTTAGAAAAATTATACAAGATGAAAATTAATTTGCTCGGCATTGCTTGCGTAGTAGATCGATCTCAAGAAAAAATATTTAATGACTACGAAATAATTTCTTTATTAAAGCTTGATATACCAACTTATGATCCTGATAATCTTCCAGAAGATTTAAAAAAGATTGAACCAGTTAAGCCTGGTAGTCGAAAAATCTAGTCTATGAAGAATTTACCAAGACTAGGTGTGAATATTGATCATGTTGCAACCCTTAGAAATGCTAGAGGGGAGAATTATCCAAGTCCACTTAGAGCTGCGCTTCTATGTAAAGAGTACGGTGCAGACGGAATTACAGCTCATTTGAGAGAGGATAGAAGACATATAAATGATAGTGATATTTTAGAAATAAAGAAAAAAGTTGATTTACCTCTAAATTTTGAAATGGCACCTACCAATGAGATGTTGCAGATAGCAATTAAGACAAAACCAAATGCATGTTGTATTGTTCCTGAAAAAAGAGAAGAGGTTACTACTGAAGGCGGGATCAATGTTATAAAGAATCACAATAGTCTTGTTAATTTAATTAAAGAGTTAAAGAACAATGGTATCCGCGTGTCACTATTCATAGATCCTTCTAATGATCAGATAATTGCGGCAAAAGATATAGGGGCAGATATAATTGAAATACACACAGGTGAATTCTGTAAAAATGTTCACCTTGGATTAAATTTTGAGAGTTCATTCGCAAAAATTAAAGAAGCCTCATTTTTTGCAAACCACATTGGATTAGAGGTTCATTTAGGTCATGGAATCACTTTTGAATCAATTGAAAAACTATCTGAAATAAATGAAATTAAAGAATTTAATATTGGTCATTTTATTGTTTCTGAATCAGTATTCTTAGGATTAAAAGATACAATAAATGAATTTAAACGTTTGATTGAAAAGGGAAGAGTTTCTAGATGATTGGAATAGGTTCAGATATTTTAGACATTAGAAGAATTGAAAAGACACTTTTCAAATTTGGAGACAGATTTAAAAAAAGAATTTTTACAAAGTCTGAAATTGAGAAATGTGAAAAAAGAAGATTAAGTGCAGAATGTTTTGCAAAGAGATTTGCTGCCAAAGAAGCTGCAGCCAAAGCACTAGGAACAGGTTTTAGAAAAGGTGTGTATTGGAAAGATTTAGAAGTGGTTAACTTACCTTCAGGTAAACCATCAATAAATTTTTATGGAAATTCAAAGAAACAGCTTGAGTCTTTGATACCAAGAAATAATATACCAGTTGTAAATTTATCTATCACTGACGAGTTTCCCTACGCCCAAGCTATAGTTACAATTAACTCAAATAAAGTATGAGCGATAAAGAATCTACATCTTCATGGATTAAATCTAATTTATTAACTATTTTCTACGCAATAATAATAGCATTAGTAATTAGAACATTTCTTTTTCAACCCTTCTTTATTCCATCCTCCTCTATGGAGCCAGGCTTGCTAGTTGGTGATAGAATTTTTGCTTCGAAATATGATTTTGGTTACAGTCAACATTCATTTCCATTTAGTTTACCCATTGTTAAAGGAAGAATATTTGAAAGTTCACCGAAAAGAGGAGATGTTGTTATCTTTAAACCTCCTCATACAAGAAATGATTATATTAAAAGGTTAATTGGACTACCTGGAGATAAGATAAAAATAGTTAATGGTATTGTTCATATAAATTCAAATCCTATTGAAATAGAATTTATTAGAAAAGACGATAAAGGTATTTCTATATATAAAGAAACCTTGCCTAGTGGAAAAAGTTATGAAGTAAAAGATTTGGGAGATAAACCTCAAGACAATATTAACGAATTTTTAGTACCTGAAAATCACTATTATTTTATGGGAGACAATAGAGATAATTCAAATGATAGTAGATTTTGGGGACCAGTTCCGACAGAGAGAATTGTAGCTAAGGCTCAAATAATATTTTTTTCAACGAAAGATGGATCATGGTTCATAGAATTTTGGAGATGGCCATTTGATATCCAATTTGAAAGACTTTTTAAATTAATTAAATAGTTTAAATGCAGAATAAAGAAATTAGTAACTTAGAGGAGATATTATCATATAAATTTAATGATCAGTCTAAACTAATAAAATCTTTAACCCATAAAAGTTTTGACAAAAACGAAAATAATGAGGTGTTAGAGTTTCTAGGAGATAGAATTTTAGGATTAGTAATTGCTGAGAAACTAATTGAGGATACCCCAAATGACCCTGAAGGATTGCTCGATAAGCGCTACAGTAAACTTGTTAATAAAGATACTTGTTATAATATTTCTCATTCTCTAAGTCTTGGGGATTTTATTTTACTAGGATCAACTGAGATCAGTTCTAAGGGCAATGAAAAGAGGAGTATATTAGCTGACGCATGTGAGGCTTTAATAGGAGCTATATACTTAGATGGAGGATATGAAGAGACTAAAAAATTTATATTAAAGTTCTGGAATAACGAATTTCAATTAATGAATGTGGATTTAATTGACTCAAAATCTTTTTTACAAGAATGGACACTCAAAAAATATAAAGAATTGCCAAAATATAAACTCTTAGATCAATCTGGGCCAGATCATGATCCATTATTTAATGTTGAGTTATCATTTAAGAAATACATAAAGGTCAATGAGGAAGGAAAATCTATTAAAGATGCAGAAAAGAAAGCGGCAGAATCATTTATAAAAGTAAATAAAATTGCATAAAAAAAAATGAAAAGTGGAACCATCTTATTAATTGGACCTACTAACTCAGGAAAATCTACACTATTAAATAAAATTGTTGGTAAACGAGTAACTCTTGTTTCAAGAAAGAAGCAGTCAACAACATTTAACCAAAAAGCAGTTAAAAATTTTTCTGAGGCAGAAATTATTTTACATGATACTCCTGGACTCTTTTCATCATCAAAGAAAATATCAAATAGAATGTCTAATTCTGCAATTTCAGAAATAGAAACGTCTGCAATAGTTTATTTAGTTTTAGATATTTCAAAAAAAATGGAACCGACACTTAAAAAAATTATAAATACTTTAGATAAGAAGGTAGATAATCAAAAGATATTTCTGATTCTTAATAAGATAGATAAGATAAGTAAAAGTAAAATAATTTTAAAAATAAAAGATTATAAAGATCAAACTAAGTTAGAAGATATTTTTCCTATCTCTGCTTTAGATGGTGAGGGTATCAATGATTTACTTCAATTTACTAAAAAATATTTACCAAATAGTAGGCAAAAGTATCCGAAGAAGAAAACAGTTCTTCTTAAAAAAGAATTATTTTATTCTGAAGTTACAAGGGAAAAAATTTATAACAATATACATAAAGAAATTCCATATCTATGTAAGGTTCATACTGAAGGAATAAAAAAATCAAAGGATGAAATCACAATTCATCAGTGCATTTCAATAAGTAAAAAATCACATAAAAATATTTTAATTGGCAAGAGAGGATCTACACTTAAAGAAATAGGATCTCAATCTAGAAAAGAAATTGCAAAATTTGAAAATAAAAAAATTAATCTTTTTTTGTTTGTTAAATTAGAATCAGAAAGATAGTTATGAGATGGGAGAGCGAAGGAATCGTCTTAGGATTTAACTTGCACAATGAGAAATCTTATATTTTAGAAGTTCTTACAAAAGAGCATGGAAGGCATAAAGGACTAATTAGAGGAATTCACTCAAAAAATCTAAGATCTGTAATTGAGCCCGGAAATGAAGTTAAAGCTTTGTGGTCAGGCAGACTAGAATCTCATCTTGGAAATTTCACAATCGAGCCTGTCAGATCTTGGTCATCTTTGATATTAAACAGAAAAGATAAGCTTACTGCATTATCTTCATTATGTTCTTTGATTTCATTAACTATGGCAGAGAAGCAGCCAAACGATTTAATCTATTATAATTCAAAAGAGATGATAAAAAAAATGTCCTCAGATGACGATGACTGGATTAAGGAATATATTAATTGGGAGTTGGGTCTGCTCTCAGAAATTGGATATGGAATTGATTTAAGTAAGTGTGCAGTTACATCAAAAAAAGATGAATTAGTCTACGTTTCTCCTTCAAGCGGAAGAGCTGTGACCCTTGAGGGCGCTGGTGCTTATAAAGATAGATTATTAAAACTTCCAAATTTTATTTTGTCTCATGATCATGAGCATGACAATAATGATATTTTAAATGGTTTGGAGTTGACTGAATATTTTTTAAGAAAGAGATTTTTTGAACCCAATAATCTTAATTTCCCTCAAAGCAGGAATCGTTTAAAAGAAATATTTAATAAGTAAACATATGAATATAAAAAAAATTGAATTTTCCAGTGCCCTTGAAGAAAGATATCTTGCATATGCACTATCCACTATTACTCATCGAGCACTTCCTGATGTTAGAGATGGATTAAAACCTGTTCACAGAAGGTTACTTTATGCAATGTATCAGTTGAGACTGGGAAATAATTCTGGTTTTAAAAAGTCAGCCAGAGTTGTAGGAGATGTGATAGGTAAATTTCATCCTCATGGAGATCAATCTGTTTATGAAGCTTTAGTTAGATTAGCTCAAGCATTTTCCACTCGTTATCCATTAATAGATGGACAAGGAAATTTTGGGAACATTGACGGGGATAATGCTGCTGCAATGAGATACACAGAGGCAAGACTCACATCTTTTGCTGAATTAATGTTACGTGACATAACAGAAGAAACGGTAGATTTTATTAAAACCTATGATGGATCAGAAGAAGAACCAATGGTTCTGCCTTCTGCATTTCCAAATCTTTTAGCAAATGGAAGTTCAGGAATCGCGGTTGGAATGGCAACAAATATACCCCCACATAACGTCGACGAATTATTTACTGCGTTATTAAAATTATTAAAGAAACCAAACTATACTAACTCTCAACTCCTTAAGATTATTCCTGGTCCAGATTTTCCTACTGGTGGAGAAATAGTTGATAGTAGTCAATCTATTAAAGAAGCATATTCCAAAGGTAAGGGAACAATAAGACTAAGATCAAAATGGAAACAAGAGAGTCTAGGTCGAGGGCAATATCAGATAGTAGTAAACGAAATACCTTATCAAGTTAATAAATCAAGAATAATAGAAAAAGTTTCAGAGCTTATTGATACAAAAAAAATTAATTACTTAGAGACAATTCAAGATGAGTCTGCAGAAGATATTAGAATTGTAATTATTCCTAAAAATAGAACATTCAAAGCAGAAGTTATAATGGAAGATCTTTTTAAAAATACAGATTTAGAAACTAGATTTTCTATTAATTTAAATGCTATTAATTCTAAATTAGAGCCAAGATTATTTTCACTTAAAGATACTTTAAAGTCTTTTATAGATCACCGGTATAATATATTGAAAAGAAGGTCAAAATATAGATTAAAGCAAACAGAAAGTAGAATTGAATTATTAAAAGGCTTTCTTATTGTTTATGCTAATTTAAATAAAATTATCAAAATAATTAGAACAGACTCTGATCCTGAAAAAAAATTGATGAAGATTTTTAAGCTTAATAAAAGGCAAGCTGAAGCTGTACTGTCTATGAGGTTAAGGCACTTAAAGAAGCTTGAAGAAAAAGAAATAAAATCCGAATACAAAGATCTGCAAATTTATAAAAAAGAATTGAATTTAATTCTTAGATCCAAAACTAAGCAAACTTCAATATTAGATAATGAATTTAAGGAAAGTTTAGCAACTTTTAAAAAGATTGAAGGATCCTCTAAAAGAAGGACAAATATCAATCACAGCTATGAATCAATTGATTATTCAATTGAAGAATTTGAGAGCAAAGAACCTATAACAATTATTATATCTAAAAATGGTTGGATTAAATCAATTAAGGGACATCAAGATGATTATTCAAATGTCAAATATAAGGATGGGGACTCAGAAAAATTTATTGTGCAGTGTAAACACAACAACAAGATAATACTTTTTTCTTCAATGGGTAAATTTTATACAATAAATTGTTCAAAAGTTACTTCAGGTAGAGGCTTTGGAGACCCACTAAGCATGCTGATTGATAAGGCAGACAATGAAGAAATCATCTTCTCTAATTTATACGAAGATGGACAGGAATATTTACTAACAAGTTCAGCAGGAAAAGGTTTCTTTGTAAATTCCAATGATTTAATAGCTTCTACAAAATCTGGCAGAAAAGTTATGAATCTTAAACCCAATGATAGAGCTGTATCGTGTTCAAATAAAGAAGGTGACTCAATTGCTGTAATTAGTGGAGAAAAGAAATCAATAAAATTATTAGTTTTCAAACATGAAGATATACCATTTATGCAAAAAGGAAGAGGAGTATCGCTGCAAAAATTTAAATCTGGAAAAACTTATTCATCATTTTGTTTAGATTCTAGTGAGGGACTTAAAGTTAATTCTTCATCTAAAGTTCTTATAAGTCCCAAAGAATTAAAAAAATGGTTTGGTAAAAGAGCGCAAGCAGGTAAAATTGAGCCTAAAAATTTACATACAAAGATTTAACTGTGTCATAATTAATGATGAGACAATACCCAGATAGTTACTATGTAGCTAGCTTAAATAAGAATAAATTATCCTTTCCTGCCTATAATGGTGAGAATGAGTGTGATTTATGTGTGATTGGAGGAGGGTTTACAGGCCTATCAACTGCAATCGAATCAGCAAAAAAAGGTTTAAATGTTATTCTTCTAGAAAAAAATCTAATTGGGTGGGGTGCATCTGGAAGAAATGGAGGACAGATTTGGCCTGATGTTGCATGGGGAATCGATATAATTGAAAAAAAGTATGGCCTAGCTTTTGCAAAACAAATTTGGGATATTTCTCTTAATGCAGTCAAACTTATTGATCAGAGAATAGAGGAATTTAATATTGACTGTGATAAAAAAAATGGAGGTATTACAGCAGCGACAAGTAATTCAAAGATGAAAGAATATGAACAAGAAGCAATATATAAATCCAAAACTTATGGTTATGAGAATCTTCATATACTAGATAAAGCCCAGGTTAAAAAAGAAATTGGAACATCATTATATTATGGTGGAGTTTTAGATCGTGGAGCTGGACATCTACATCCATTAAAATATGCAATTGGTTTGATGAATGCAGCTCATAATTTAGGTGTTAAAATATATGAGGATTCTTCTGTTGAGAGCATTAATGAAACTAAAAATAGTGTCGAAGTAATATTAAGTTCAGGAAAAGTTGATGCTAAAAACATTGCTATTTGCTGTAATGCATATTTAGAAGGGTTACGTATGAATTTTAAAAATAGAGTAATGCCATGTGAAACATACATAGTTTGCACAGAAAGCTTAAGTACTCCACTTCAAGAACAAATACTCCCTAATGATTATTGTGTTTCAGATACCAATTTTGATTTGAATTATTATAGGTTGTCAGAAAGTAAGCGAATGGTTTTTGGTGGTGCTGTGGGATATTCTTTAAAAAATGTAGAAAATTTAAAAAAAAGAACAAAACGACAATTGGATAAAATTTTTCCTCAGCTTAGTAATCTAAAAATTGAATATATTTGGGGAGGTCTGATAGCTCTAACAATGAATAGA
Source organism: uncultured Pelagibacteraceae bacterium (assembly GCA_902634045.1). Lineage (GTDB taxonomy): Bacteria > Pseudomonadota > Alphaproteobacteria > Pelagibacterales > AG-422-B15 > CACPJE01. The sequence continues at coordinate 24,715 of CACPJE010000004.1, read as the reverse complement.
GTTCCTGATATCGGTATGGAGAGTGAAAAAATATTTTATGCTCATGGATTCTCTGGTCATGGAGTTGCATTTACAGGTATAGCAGGAAAAATTCTTGCAGAGAGTATAGCTAATGGTAGAACGGAAGAATTAGAGCTATTTGAGAAAATAAAACATAGAAACTTTCCAGGTGGTAGATTATTTAGAATGCCCTTATTAGTAACTATTAGTGCGATGCAAAGGATGGCAGATATTTTCAATGTTTAAAATTTTATTTATTGGAATAGGGAATATGGGATTTCCAATGGCAGGATATCTTAGCAAACTTAATAAAGTTACAGTTTATAATAGGTCAAAAGAAAAAATAGATAAGTGGCTATCTATCTTTGAAGGTAAATCCATTAAAAGTTTAAGTGAAATTAATAAGGAATATGATTTTGTTATTTCTTGTATTGGTAACGATGACGATCTTCGGGATATTACAATTTCACAGAACGGATGTTTAGATCAATTAAAAGAAAATAGTATATTTATTGATCACTCAACTGTATCTCCCAAATTAGTATTAAAACTAGAAAAATCATTCGCTGAAAGAAAGGTTAATTTTCTTGATGCCCCGATATCCGGTGGACAATCAGGAGCTGAAAATGGAACATTAAGTATTATGGTCGGTGGAAATAAACAATCATTTATAAGAAGTGAAGAAGTATTAAAATCTTATGGCAAAAAAATCAAATTTATGGGAAGTCCTGGATCTGGTCAGTTAACTAAAATAATCAACCAAGTATGTATAGCAGGATTAATTCAAGGTTTGTCTGAAGCTATCTATTTTATGAAACAAACCAATCTTAGTCCTGATGACGTTTTAGAGGTTATATCATCAGGAGCAGCACAGTCATGGCAAATGGAGAATAGATTTAAAACAATGGTTGATAATGAATTTGATTTCGGGTTTGCTGTTGATCTTATGAGAAAAGATCTGTCTATTACCTTCGATCAGGCTAAAGAATATGGAATTGATCTTCAAATAACTAAGATTGTTGATGATTTTTACTCAGAAATTCAAAAAATGGGAGGCAATAAATACGATACTTCAAGTCTAGTCAAAAGACTAACTTCCTGATCTTAATTTGTTGGCAACTTGGGGTGCAAAATAAGTCAAAATTGCATCGGCTCCAGCTCTTTTAAAAGAAGTTAGTTGTTCAAAAACAATTTCATCCTCATTAATATATTCTTTGTTAGCAGCAGCTTTTATCATCGAATATTCACCAGATACCTGGTAAGCAAAAGTAGGGAAATTAAATTCTGATTTTATTTTACTAATTATATCAAGATAGCTTATCCCAGGTTTTACCATAACAATATCAGCGCCTTCCTTTATATCCATTTCAACTTCTCTTAGAGCCTCATTAGAATTTGCAATATTCATTTGATATGTTTTTTTATCAGATTTCAAATTAGAAGATGAGCCAACAGCTTCTCTAAAAGGCGAATACATTTTTGATGCAAACTTAGCAGCGTATGAAAGAATAATAGTATTATGAAATTTATTTTCCTCAAGGCTATTTCTAATAATGCCTATGCGGCCATCCATCATATCAGAAGGCGCAATGATATCAGCTCCATGTTCAGCAAATAATAATGCTTGCTTAGCAAGCAATGAATTTGTTTCATCATTTAAAATTTCACCTTCATTATTCATTAATCCATCATGGCCATGGGATGTATAAGGGTCGAGAGCAATATCACACATAACGCCAAAATTATTATTTTGTTGTTTAATTTTATTTAAAGCTCGACAAACAAGATTTTTTGAATTTATAGATTCCTCAGCACTATCAGTTTTTTTTTCATCTGGTGTGTAAGGAAATAAAGCAATTAAATTTATCCCTAGATTGTCTGCTGTTTCAGAAATTTCAGTTAACCTATCAATTGAATATCTATAAATATTAGGCATAGAAGAGATTTCTTCTTTTTTATTTTCCCCGTCACATATAAAAATAGGCCAAATTAAATCATTAGTTGTTAATCTATTTTCAGTTAACAAATTTCTTATCCATGGACTCGATCTTCCTCTACGAAGTCTTAGAGAAGGAAAATTTGAAGAAATTAAGTTAGACATTTTATTTATTATTCTTCTTAGGCATTAATATAAACGAGCTCGTATTATTTATATATTCTTCATAGCCTTCCTTTTTATGTTTCAATTGGCGCTCTAATAAAGATACACCTGAAATTTTTATAAGGAAATATGTCATTATAATTGGAGATATAGCCATCATTAGATTAGATGTGTACCCATAAGAAAATAAAAATATACCCCACCAAAACATACTATCACCAAAATAATTAGGATGTCTTGAGTATTGCCATAAACCTTTATTCATCAACTTTCCTTTATTATTAGGCTTGGCTTTAAACTTAGTCATTTGATGGTCAGCAATGCTCTCTATGACAATTCCTAATATACAAATCATAACACCAACTAAAGAAAATAAATTTATATTATTAAATTCAGTTTGCATCATTAGTAGTTGAATAGGTAAAGAGACAATTCCAATTAATATAACTTGAATCATATAGGTAATAAAATAAAGACCTATATTGCCTATAGATCCTCTAATCTTAACGTATCTTTTATCTTCATTTTTTTTAATATTTCGAGAAAATAAGTACAGAGCTAGTCTAAAGCCCCATACGCCAACTAGTATAAGAATTATATAATTTGATAAAGTAAAATTCTGATGTAAAAAAAATATTAATAGTGCTGATAAAAAGAAACTTGGACCCCAATAAATATCGATAAAATCTGCTCTTTTTATTTTCAATGTAGAAAACCATAAAATAGTGACGGCAAACCAATTGAAAGCTAAAATAATTAAAAAATTTTCAAACATGATCCTATATATATGCCTTTTGAATATTTAGACAATTATAAATTTACTCCTTTTTCTCATAGAGGAGGATCTATTGAAAATGATGAAAATACAATAGAAGCTTTCGATAATTCTATTAGTTTAGGGTATCGATACTTAGAAACAGATGTTCAGCATACAAAAGATGATAGATTAGTTATTTTCCATGATCATAATTTAAAAAGAATTTGTAATTTGGATTTAGAAATCTCTAATACTAATTTTCATGAGCTTAAAGATATAAAATTATTTGATAAACACAATATTCCACTATTGGATGAAGTGCTAAATACTTGGCCAGATATAAACTTTAATATAGAACCTAAGACTGAAAGATCTGCATACCTTCTTTTAGATGAATTAAAAAAACAGAAAAATATAGATAAGTTTTGTGTTGGATCTTTTAAGTCTGAAACCTTAAATATTATGAGGAGAGGTTTTAATGATAAAATATGCACTTCTATGTCACAGGATGAAGTCATAAGTTATTTTCTCAATAGATTAATTCCTTTTTCAAACAATACTGCCCCTTGTGTTCAAATCCCAATGTATTTTTATGGGCTACAGATAGTTACTAAAAACTTAGTGAACTATGTTCACAGCACTGGTAAGAAGATTCATGTATGGACTATTAATGATGAAAATGAGATGAAAACTCTAATTGATTATGGAGTCGATGGAATTATGACTGACAGGCCAAAAAAACTAAAAGAGGTACTTACCAAAAGAAAGCTTTGGCCTCACTAAGTAATGTTTGATTTAATTTAATTGTACCATATTTAGTATAAATGGTTTAAGAATACACAGATATGGATGAGAAACCTAAAATATCTATTGCATCAGACCATGCTGGTTTTGAAATGAAGAAAAAAATTATGAAATATTTAGAGAAAAATGGTTTTAGCTTAATAGACAGAGGTCCTAGTAATTCCGAGTCTGTTGATTATCCTGATTTTGCAAAGAAGGTCTGTAAAGACCTTTTAGATCAAGATGTAGATAGAGGAATATTGGTTTGTGGCAGTGGGCAAGGTATGGCAATGGTGGCAAATAAATATAAAGGAATAAGGGCTGCTTTGTGTAATAGTGAAGAAATGACTGAATTAGCTAGAGCACACAATGATGCAAATATCTTAACCTTGGGAGCAAGATTTGTTGATGAGTCTCTAGCTTTATCATGTGTAAAAAAATTTATTTCTACCTCTTTTGAAGGAGATCGTCATATTAAAAGGGTAAATAAGATAGGTTGAAGTTATGGATTTTTTCTCAAAACCACTTAATGAAATAGATCAAGAAATTTCTTTTGCAATAGACCAAGAGTTGTCACGTCAACAAAACCAAATAGAATTAATTGCGTCTGAAAATATTGTTTCAAAAGCAGTTCTAGAAGCACAAGGATCTGTTCTGACGAATAAATATGCCGAAGGCTACGTAAGTGCTAGATATTATGGTGGTTGTGAGTTTGTTGATATCGCAGAAGACCTTGCAATAAAAAGACTTAAGGAACTTTACAAGTGTGAATATGCAAATGTTCAACCTCATTCTGGAGCTCAAGCAAATGGAGCTGTTTTTTTAGCATTGATTAAACCTGGTGATACAATTCTAGGAATGAGTCTTGATGCAGGAGGACATTTAACACATGGTTCAGCCCCATCTTTATCTGGGAAATGGTTTAACGCTGTTCAATATGGATTAGATGATGAGGGATTAATAGATTATGATGAAGTTGAGTCTGTAGCAATAGAACATAAACCTAAAATAATAATTGCTGGAGGTAGTGCCTATTCACGTATAATCGATTTTAAAAGATTTAAAGAGATTGCTGATAAGGTTGGAGCTTATCTTCATATTGATATGGCCCATTTTTCAGGACTTGTTGCTGCTGGAGAATATCCTAACCCTTTAGAGTATGCAGATGTTGTTACATCCACTACACATAAAACTATAAGAGGTGCCAGAGGCGGAATGATATTATCAAATGATAAAGAGCTTGGTAAAAAATTTAATTCAGCAGTATTTCCTGGATATCAAGGAGGTCCTTTGATGCATGTAATAGCTGCTAAAGCTGTTGCATTTGGAGAAGCTCTGAAGCCTGAGTTCAAAGAATATATTAAACAAGTTGTTTTAAACGCTAAAAAATTAAGCGAAGTGTTAGTACATGGTGGTTTAAAAATAGTATCTGGGGGCACCGATACTCATTTACTTTTGGTTGATTTGACTCCCAAGAGTTTAACAGGAGCAGCTGCTTCAACAAGTTTAGAAAATGCAAACATTACTTGTAACAAAAATGGTATACCAAAGGACCCAAATCCTCCAAAGGTTACCTCAGGAATTAGACTAGGAACTCCTGCAGGAACAACTAGAGGCTTTAAAGAAGAAGAATTCGAGAAAGTTGGGGAATTAATTCTAGAAACTTTAAATGGACTTCAGGAAAATCCTAATGATAATAGTTTAGTTGAATCGAAAGTAAGGCAAAAAGTAAAAGAACTTTGTGATAAGTTTCCAATTTATAGGTAGTATGTATTTATGAAATGTCCATTTTGCGGTAATGATGATACACAAGTTAAAGACTCTCGCTCTACAGAAGATAATTCAGCAATTAGAAGAAGAAGATTTTGTGCAGCATGTGGAGCAAGGTTCACTACTTTTGAGAGAATACAATTAAGGGAATTGACTGTCGTTAAGAAATCAGGAAAAAAAGTTCCTTTTGCGAGAGATAAACTTGAAAGATCAGTTCAAATTGCTTTACGAAAAAGACCAGTTGATAGCGATCGTGTAGACAGGATGTTAAGTGGGATTGTAAGGAGAGTGGAGAGCCTTGGTGAAGCAGAAGTGTCCTCAGATGTAATTGGAGAAATTGTAATGGAAGGACTACAAAGCATAGACTCTGTAGCTTACGTTAGATTTGCTTCAGTTTATAAGAACTTCAGAGAAGCAAAAGATTTTGAAGAGTTCTTAGGAGTTATTTCTTCAAACAAAGACTAGGTTAGAACATTGAGTTCGAAAATTTATATGGAGTTAGCTACAAGGATGGCTGAACGTGCAGTAGGTCTTACAGCTCCAAACCCTCCTGTCGGTGTAATTATAGTTAAGGACGGCACTATTCTTTCAAGAGGATGGACTCAACCAGGCGGTTCTCCTCATGCTGAAGTGCATGCGATCAATCAAGTAAGAAATAAATCTTCATTAAAAGGTTCCACAATGTATTCAACCTTGGAACCTTGTTCTCATCGTGGAAAAAATCCTGCATGCGTTGATAGTATTATTAAATATAAATTTAAAAATGTTATTTTATCTCAGAAAGATAGAAATATATTAGTGAACGGTAAGGGCATAAGAAAACTACGAAGCAAAGGAATAAAAGTTACCCAGATTAATTTTGGTAATAATATAAATAAATTTAACAATGTTTTTTTTAACTCCATTAAGAAAAGCAAACCTTATGTTTGCCTTAAGATAGCTTCAACTGCTGATGGCAAAATAGCAACTAAAACAAAAGAAAGTAAATGGATTACGGGAAAATATTCAAGAATGATTGGGCATCATTTAAGGGCTAAGAATGATTGTGTTTTAGTTGGAAGAGGTACAGTTTATGAAGATAATCCACTATTAAATTGTCGATTATCAGGATTAGAAAATGCTTCTCCAGATATATTTATTTTAGATACAAACTTAAATTTAAGTCTTAGTAGTAAAGTTTTTAAAATAAAAAAACGTAAAATATTTATGTTTCATAATTGCTCTAATTTTAGTAAGAAAAAGTATAAGAATATTAGATTGATTAGACTTAATACTAATGCTGGAAAGCTAGATATTAAAAAAGCTATCCAACTAATTTCTGCAAATGGATATCATCGTATATTAGTTGAAGGAGGGTCAATGATTAGTACTTCATTGCTGAAGAATAATTTAATTGATAAAATTTTTTGGTTTAGGGCGAGTAAAGTTATGGGAAATGAAGGTATAGGAGCAATTTCTAATTTAAACATTAAGAGTATGAATTTAGTAAAAAATTTTAAGTTAGAGAATAGTATAAGAGTTGAGGATGATATTATGGATATCTATAATCGAGGATAAGAAAATGTTTTCAGGGATCATAGAAAATTTTGGGAAAGTTAAAGAATTTAAAAAAAAAGGTGACTATCTTTTAAAACTTAGTACCAATTTAAGAATAAAAGATATTAAAAAGGGAAGTTCCATATCTTGTAATGGAGTTTGTCTTACGGCACATACTATTAACAAAAATGGTAGATTTGTAGATGTATACTTTGATGTTTCAAAAGAAACGATAAAATGTACAAATCTCTCAAACTTGAAGAAAGGATCGATAGTAAACTTAGAAAAATCTCTAAGAGTTGGAGATGAGGTTAGTGGGCATTTTGTTTTTGGCCATGTTGATTGTACGACAAAAATATCAAAGATAAAAAAGATTGATGATTCCTTTCAACTTTCTATAGCAATTACCAAGGAGATTAAGAAGTTCATTGTCAAAAAATGCTCAATTGCTCTAAATGGCGTATCTCTAACAGTTAATCATGTCTCAAAAAGAACATTTACTGTAAATTTAGTTCCTTATACATGGAAGAATACAAACTTTCATTCAATTCAAGAAGGTGAGATAATAAATGTTGAAGTTGATATGCTTGCAAGATATGTTACGCAACATTTAAAATGATAATCACTATATGAATCAAAAATTTATATCTTCTACTGAAGAAATTATTGAAGACTTAAAAAAAGGAAAAATGGTTATCATGGTTGATGATGAAGATCGTGAAAATGAAGGCGATCTAATTATTCCAGCAGAAAAAGCAGATGACAAAGCTATTAATTTCATGGCAACTTATGGCAGAGGATTAATTTGTTTAACATTGACAGAAAAAAGAGTTCAGGAATTAAACTTGCCTTTAATGTCGCAAAATAATGAAACAAGAGACTCAACTGCATTTACAATTTCTATAGAGGCCAAAGAAGGAGTAACCACTGGTATTTCTGCTCAAGATAGATCGGTAACAATTCAGACCGCAATCGACAATAATAAAACAAAAGATGACATTATGAGTCCAGGACATGTTTTCCCTTTAGTTGCTCGTGATGGAGGTGTGTTGGTTAGGGCAGGCCACACTGAAGCATCTGTTGATATTTCTAGATTAGCTGGATTTATTCCCGCTGGAGTTATTTGTGAAATAATGAATGATGATGGTACTATGGCACGTATTCCAGATTTAATAAAGTTCTCAGAAAAACATCAAATTAAAATTGGTAAGATAGTTGATTTAATTGCCTATAGAAGACAGAAAGATTATTTTCTGAATAAGTCATACGAATCAACTGTTACTCTTCAATCTGGAGAAAATTTTGATATTAGAATATTTGAGACTAATTTTGATAAGACAGAACAAATTGTTTTATCGAAAGGCAAGATTGATGATGGGAATCCAATCTTAGTTCGAGTTCATGTTACCGACTATTTTGATGGTCTTTTGGGTGATTACGGAAGTAATGATGAATCTTTGCGTATATCTATAAATCAAATATCAAAGGAAGGTAGAGGGATACTTATTTTAGTTCGCGATAGTGGATCTTCAGCAATCAGTCAATTATCAGCTTCTATTGAAGAAAATATTGAAGAGGATAAAAAAACTCAGGAAGAAAAATCAGAGTTGAGAATATACGGCATGGGTGCTCAAATTCTTAGTGAACTTGGTGTAAAGAAAATGATCTTACTGACTAATACTAATTGGAAATTTATTGGTCTAGAAGCATACAATATTGAGATTGTTGAAACCCGGCTACTCAGTGGATTAAATTAAAGAAATGAAAAAAAATTTAAATTTTTTGATTGTATGTGCAGATTTCTATTCTGATATTGCTGATACTATGGTTACTAATGCTAAAAATTATTTAGATAAAAAAAATTTTATTTATGAGATAAAAAAAGTTAATGGTTCTTTTGAGGTTCCGATCTTAATATCTATGCTTGATGATGAGATAATAAAAAAATACGATGGCATTATTGCTTTGGGATGTATCATTAGAGGAGAAACTGATCATTATAATTTTATATCATCTTCTATAATAGATAAAATATTGTCTTTATCTATTAAGAAGAAAATTCCAATTGGCAATGGAATTTTAACATGTGAAAATATGGATCAAGTTAAAAATAGGTATGAACATAAACCTATTGAGGCAATTGAAGCAGTGATTTCTGTCTTAAGAAATCTACCCTAAATCAAAATGTCGAATATCAAATCGTTACAAAGGCTCTTAGTAGTTCAATCCATATATCAGCTATCTATAAACAAAGATGCCATGGACTTTCCTGTTACAAATATATTTGATCAAATAATAGAAAATTCTGAATATAAGAAATCTATATCAAAATCTAATTTGAATTTTGCCAAGCAAATTTTTCTTGGAGTTAAAGATAATTCTGAAGAAATAAATAGGGACTTAAGACGCGCTTTATCTAACAATAATAAGATTAAGAATATAGATCCTCTTTTATTGGCTATATTTCATCCAGCTATTTATGAACTGAAATATGGTCCCAAAATTTCAAAGAAAGTAGTTATATCTGAATATTTAATAATAGCTGATAAGTTCTTTTCTAGTAAAGAAATAGGCTTATTAAACGGAGTATTAGATAATATTTGATATTTAATAATCTAATAAAATAAAAGTTGCATAATTAGCTTTTTTTTGGCATTTTGCTGCATCAAAAGATAATAGGGAATCAAACATATGAGCATAATCCATCTTATAATATTTACAGGAATACTTTCATTAATATATGGTTTTTGGGCAGGAAATTCAGTTCTTAAATCAAACTCTGGCAATGAAAAAATGCAAGAAATTTCATCTGCTATTCAAGTTGGAGCTCAAGCTTATTTAAACAGACAGTATACAACAATTGCAATTGTTGGAGCTGTTATATGTGTATTACTTTATTTATCTCCATTTGGAAATATTTGGGTTGTAGGTGGCTATCTTATAGGTGCAATTCTATCAGGTGCAGCAGGGTATATAGGAATGATTATATCAGTAAGAGCAAATGTTAGAACAGCTCAGGCAGCTTCTACAGGTTTAGCTCAAGGGCTTAGTGTTGCATTTAAAGCTGGTGCGGTAACAGGAATGCTTGTTGCTGGCTTAGCGCTACTTTCAATTTCAGTTTATTATCTACTTTTAGTAAGTTATTCAGTTGATGAAAATATTCTAAAAAATTCTCTAGTGGGATTAGGATTTGGAGCCTCTTTAATTTCTATCTTTGCAAGACTTGGAGGAGGAATTTTCACCAAAGGTGCAGACGTTGGAGCTGATCTTGTAGGTAAAGTTGAAGCAGGAATTCCTGAGGATGATCCTCGTAACCCAGCAGTAATTGCTGACAATGTTGGAGATAATGTTGGTGATTGTGCAGGAATGGCAGCAGATTTATTTGAAACATATGCTGTAACAGTTGTGGCAACGATGGTACTTGCAATGATTTTCTTTCCAGGTTCATCATCGCTCCTTATTTATCCAATGGCTATATGTGGTTGTTGCTTGGTAGCATCTATAATTGGAACCTTCTTTGTGAGACTAGGTAAATCAGAAAGTATCATGGGAGCACTTTATAAAGGATTTATTGCATCTTCTATCTTATCTCTTGTATTTATGTACCCAATTACGCAGAGTGTTATTGGATTTGGAGATATCAGTGATGCTAGCTTTACCGGGATGTCATTATATGTTTGTGCTATTATTGGTTTAGTAATTACTGGATTGCTAATCTGGATAACAGAATATTATACTGGCACTAATTATAGACCAGTTCAAAGTATTGCAAAGGCATCTACAACAGGGCATGGAACAAATGTTATACAGGGACTCGCTGTTTCAATGGAAGCCACTGCACTTCCAGCTTTAGTAATTGTAATAGGAATTGTTCTAACATTTCAGCTCGCAGGTCTGTTTGGTATTGCGATTGCAGTAACCTCAATGCTCGGATTAGCTGGTATGGTTGTAGCTTTAGATGCCTATGGACCTGTAACAGATAATGCTGGTGGTATTGCAGAGATGTCAAATTTAGATGAAAGTGTAAGAAAAACAACTGACGCATTAGATGCTGTAGGCAATACAACGAAAGCTGTAACTAAAGGATATGCAATTGGATCAGCCGGATTAGGAGCACTAGTTCTTTTTGCTGCATACGTTAATGATCTTAAAACTGATCATTTAAGTCATATTACCCCCAACTTCAGTCTTGAGAATCCTTATGTAGTTGTTGGATTGTTAATAGGAGGTTTATTACCATATCTTTTTGGATCAATGGGAATGATGGCTGTTGGAAGAGCAGGTGGTGCAGTTGTTGAAGAAGTTAGACAGCAGTTTGCTGATAACCCTGGAATTATGACTGGTGATTCTAAGCCAGATTACTCTAAGTCTGTAGATTTATTGACTAAGTCTGCAATCAAAGAAATGATCTTGCCATCAATGCTTCCTGTTTTATCTCCAATAGTTTTATACTTTTTAGTATCCTTTGTAGCTGATCAAAATGCGGCCGTATCCGCCTTAGGAGCTATGTTATTGGGTGTAATTGTTACAGGTGTATTTGTCGCAATATCAATGACAGCTGGTGGCGGAGCTTGGGATAATGCAAAAAAATATGTTGAAGATGGAAATTATGGTGGAAAAGGTTCTGAAGCACACAAGGCAGCTGTTACTGGCGATACTGTAGGCGACCCCTATAAGGATACCGCGGGACCAGCTGTAAATCCAATGATCAAAATAACTAACATTGTAGCTTTGTTATTACTTGCAGCATTGTAATTATTGGGTTGTTCCCCTTGTGAACGCATCATAGATTTGATCCGAGATTCCGTAAGCGTCTCGTGTGATTGTTGTTTTTTCATTAGAAAAGGCAATTTTTGTAAAATTATTCTGATCTAATGCATTAAACTTAATAACATTACCATTTTTATCAAACTGATATCTTAATATGCTTTGAAAATTAATTTCATCTTCTTCAAAAATGTTTTCCTTTTTTATAGATACTAAATATATCCAAACATCATCGACATCACTGATCTTGATCGATGGAGATCCAAGTGCCTCTAATACGTCATTTTTATGTGATTTATTAGATTCAATTTCTACTATATCTTCTGTAGCAGACAATATATCGTCAATCATATAACCATGTTGTTTATGTATAGGAGCACAACTATATATTAGTGATATAAATATTAGAAATATTGAAAGTCTACCCATTAAAAATGATCTTTGCTAATAAAAATAATTCAAGATTAACTAAGGAAGTTTATCAAAATATAATCAAAAGATCGAGGCTAAAATATTTCTATCTTTTCAGAGAAGTTGATGACACTTTAGAATCAAGATTTGATCTAATTATCTTTCATTCTTTCATTATTTTTCAATTTTTTAGAGAAATGAAAATTGAGAATAGCTCATTACAGCAAAACCTATTTGATTATATGTTTAAAGATTTTGAAAATAATTTGAGAGAAATGGGCTTTGGCGATGTAGCTGTAAATAAAAAAATGAAGGTTTTCATGAAGGCTTTTTACGGCAGGATTTCAAATTACAGCATGGGAGTTGAGCAGTATAGAAATAAAAATGATAAATCAAAGCTCTTTGATAGTATAAAAAACAATATCTTTAAAGATAAAATGGTTTCTTCAAAAAATATAGATTATTTTGTAGAATATTTAATATTAAATATAGATTCATTTGTTAAGTATTCTTTAGGCGAAAATATAAAAAATAAATTTAAATTTATAGATGAAGAAAAAATAGATTTAACATGAGTGTAAGATTATCTGTTGACACATTAGGAAGTGAAACTTCCTTATCAGAAATAATGAGAGGATTAAGTGAATCTTCCCTACGTAATGAGGATTATATATTTTATTTATTTGGAAATGAGAATTTAATTAAAAAAGAGTTGGAGATTCACTCACCATTAATAAAAAAGGTAGAAATTGTGAATTGTGATGAAGAAATATCAATGTCTGATAAGCCAGCAGAAGTTATTAAACAAAAAACTGATTCTAGTATGTTCAAATCAGTTCAATCAGTGATTAATGGAGAATCTGATGCACTCCTTTCATGTGGTAATACTGGTGCGCTTATGGCTTTATCACTTCTTTATATTAAAACAATAAATGAAATTAAAAGACCGGCCATAGCATCAATCTGGCCTAACCTTAATGGTGAATCAATAATTCTTGATTTAGGTGCAAATACTAAGAATGATACTAGATATTTAGTTGATAATGCCATTCTAGGTGCAAGCCTAGCATCTATCTTATTTAAAATTAAAAATCCTTCTGTTGGCCTTCTCAATGTTGGTACTGAAGAAAATAAAGGAAATGAGACAATTCAAATAACATCCGATGAATTGTCAAAGATGTCCGCTAGGAAGATCATAAACTATCATGGATATATTGAAGGAAATGATATTTCAGTTGGCAAAACAAATGTTGTTGTAACTGACGGCTTTACGGGCAATATTGCATTGAAGACAGCTGAAGGAACAGCTAAAATGATACAAAGTTATCTCAAACTAGGATTTCAAAGTTCTATTATTTCTAAAGTTGGATATATGCTGTCATCTCTAGCATTGAAATCTGTTAATGATCGATTAGATCCAAGAATTCACAATTGTGGTATTTTGATAGGTTTAAATTCCCCAGTAATAAAATGTCATGGAAGCTCAGAACGTATGGGTATTTCTTATGCTGCTGATATTATTTATTCATTAGTTAAAGATAAAGTAAATGATCGAATTAAGGAATATATATCTTATTCAATGAAAAATAGATGAATTTTATCCTATAATTTAAATATAATATGTTGTTAGATTAGCTAATATTACATATAATTTTTTATGATGGACAAAACAACAACAAGATCTACCCTAAGTGAAGCAGTATTTAAAAACGTTGGCCTTTCAAGAAATGAGTCTGCTGCTTTGGTAGACTCAATATTTTCTGAAATCTTAAAAAACTTGACAAATAGTAAAGACGTAAAAATATCTTCATTTGGAACTTTTGTAGTTAGAAATAAAAAAGAGAGAATTGGAAGAAATCCTAAAACTGGCAAAGAAGTTCCAATCTCAGCCCGCAGTGTTGTAACTTTTAGAGCATCTAATGTATTAAAGTCAAAAGTTGACACTGGAAACAAATCCCAAAAATCTGGCATCTAAATTAATTATGAGCATAAAATCTCCCGAAGCTTTTAGAACAATCAGTGAAGTTTCGAAAGATTTATCACTCCCTCAACACGTACTTAGGTTTTGGGAAACTAAGTTTGCACAAATCAAACCAATTAAACGTGGTGGTGGAAGAAGATATTATCGACCAGAGGATATAGAATTGCTAAAAGGAATAAAATATTTATTGTATCATGATGGCTACACTATTCGTGGTGTTCAAAAAGTTATAAAAGAGAGTGGAACAAGGAAAATTCTAAAGAAAGAAATTAATAATAATTTCTTTACAGATAATGAAAATAATAATAATGATCATCAGGAACATTTTGATCATGGTTCTCATTCAATAAGCGAAACTAAAAGGAAAAAGCTTATGAATGTATTAAATGATCTTGTTAACCTTAAGAATAAACTTAATCAAGAATAAGAAGATAATAGAATGGCAAAAAAATCTACTGTAAAAGTTAGATTGGTTCCTGAGGAAAAAGCTGATAGTAAATTTTATTACTATGCAAAAAAACCTACATCAGGTTTAAAAGCTAAAGATAAACTCAGGATGAAAAAATATAATCCAGCAACAAAGAAACATGAGTGGTTTGTTGAAAAAAAATTACCCCCACATAGTAAGTAGAAGTTATTTCCTTTTCTTAAACTCTTTTTTTTCGTAGTTGATAAAATTTTGTATCATTGACATCCAGATAGATTTCAATAGTTGTGGATTACCATCTAACTTCTTAGCATTGATACCTACCTTTTTAAGAATTTGATCTATACGTTTCTTGTCAATAATTTCATCTCTTTTAAATTTAAGTTCAAGTGCTTTGTTAACAAGTTTTGATCTTTTAACCATTAAAGGTAATATTTTACTATCAATAAGATCAATTGATAATCTTACTTGTTTCATTTTTTGAGATTTCTCTTTTTTGTTCATAGTTTTTTCTTAAATGGTTTCAAAATTAAAATAGAAGGAATAATCCATAAAATACCTATAATAAAGTAGACAATAAATTCAACAAACCAATTATTGAAGTTGATTTTAGATAAAAAAACCATAACTAATAAAGAATATACGAAAATAGTTATAATAAATATAAATATGCTTAATATTTTTTTAAATTTGATCATGAGCTTTATTTAATAATGTTATCACATAAAATCAATAGCTTTTCAATTTGGTTACTAGCGCTTAGTTTGTCCGTTGTGTGTATCATTTTAATAGGAGGGTACACAAGAATTTCAGACTCTGGACTTTCAATCACAGAATGGTTGCCTATTAGTGGCATCTTGTATCCATTAAGCGAAGAAGCATGGATTGTAGAGTTCAATAAATATAAGTTGATTGATGAATTCATGCTGATAAATAGCGGCATGTCACTGAATGAATTTAAATATATATATTTTTGGGAATGGTTTCACAGAGCCTTCGCAAGATTTATTGGGTTAACTTATTTAATTCCAGCAGTTTATCTAATAATTTCAAAAAAAATTCCTAAAGAACTTTATCTTAACATTCTACTGATTGGAGTTTTAATTGCGATTCAAGCTATTGTTGGCTGGTATATGGTTAAAAGCGGATTATCAGGACGAGTTGATGTCAGTCAATATCGTCTTTTCTTACACCTTACAATTGCATTTATTATTCTAGGATTAATATTTTATTCGTTATTAAGATTTCTATATGAAAATCAAATTTCTAAAAATTTATTGAAGTTTAACAAATCTTTATTATTGCTTTTCGTTTTGGTATTTTCTCAGATTATATATGGGGCTTTCGTTTCTGGAACTGACTCAGGTCTACTTTATAATACCTGGCCATACTATAATGGAAATCTAGTACCCAATGAATTAATTACTAAAGATAGTTATCTATTAAATTTTTTTGAAAATGGAGAATTTATTCTATTCACTCATAGAACTTTTGCCTTGGTTCTTCTCATCACAGTTATTTATATAAATTTTGTTATAATTAATAACGTTCCTAGTCATAAAACTTTAATCCTTATCATATGTTTTGATATATTTTTTTTAGTTCAGGTCGGAATAGGTATCTTGATGACAATTTGGAATATACCTTGGTATTTAGCACTGGCTCATCAAGGTAACTCAGTTATATTATTTTTACTATCTATTTACATGTGGTTTTTAAGCAGGAAACCCTCTTAGTATAAATCTAAGAGGGTTTAAATTTTCTAGGCGTTATCTAAAGCACTAGATAGATCGCTTATAATGTCATCGATGTGTTCAATTCCAATTGAGAGTCTTACATAGCTAGGACTTACTCCGGTAGCAAGCATATCCTCATCTGATAATTGTGAATGTGTTGTTGTTGCTGGATGAATAGCTAAGCTTCTAGCGTCACCTATATTTGCAACATGATAGAACATATTTAGGTTATCAATGAATTTTTGACCACTTGACTTTCCTCCTTTAAGTTCAAATCCACAAAGAGCACCAAATCCACCTTTAAGATATTTACTAGCTCTTTTACCTGCTTCATCCACATCTAGACCTGCATAAATAACTTTTTCTACTTTACTATGTTGCGATAGAAACTCGGCTACTTTAGCTGCATTAGCGCAGTGTTTTTCCATTCTTAAAGACACTGTTTCAAGTCCTTGTATAATTTGAAATGCACTCTGAGGTGGTAAGCAAGGACCCAAGTCCCTTAAACCTACAAATCTTGCTCTAACAATATATGCTATAGGCATATTAACAGCTTCAGCAAACTCTGACCAAATCATTCCATGGTAACTTGGATCAGGATTATTAAGCATAGGTTGTCTATCCTTATCTTTTGCCCAGTTAAATTTACCACTATCAACAATAATTCCTCCAATTGTTGTTCCGTGTCCACCAATAAATTTTGTTAAAGAATGAATGACAATTGTTGCACCATGCTCCATTGGTTTGCATATAACTGGTGCTGATGTGTTATCCATAATTAGAGGTATATTATATTCATCTCCTATATCTGCCACTTCCCTGATAGGGAATACCTTTAGTTTAGGGTTTGGCAAAGTTTCAGCATAATAAGCACGAGTATTATCATCTGTTAGTTTACGGAAACTTTCTGGATCAGTAGGGTCAGCAAATCTTACTTCAATTCCTAAATCTTTCATTGTATTGGCAAAAAGATTCCAGGTTCCACCGTAAAGGTCAGTAGAGCTAACTATATTATCTCCTGCTTTAGCAAGATTTTGTATGCTGAGAGCAGAAGCTGCTTGCCCTGAACTTACACAAAGTGCAGCAACACCTCCCTCCATAGCGGCAACTCTTTTTTCTAAGACATCTACTGTTGGATTCATTATTCGTGTGTAGATATTTCCAAAATCTTTTGCTCCAAAAAGATTTGCAGCATGTTCAGTGCTATTAAATTGATAGGATGTAGTTTGATAAATTGGAACAGCTACAGCAGTGGTTGAAGGGTCACTTCTGTAATCTCCTCCATGAAGCGCTAGAGTTTCAGGATTCACTGAATCACTAGGAACAAATTTATTTTTAGCCATGATTTCTCCTTATATTAATTTATAAAATTACCGCCGAATTTGAGTTAAAAAAACCGCACAAAGATAATTGTGTGCGGCTACATACTTAGCTTAGCTGTTTAAGTCCGCAAGCCGCAAAAAATCGACAAAGATATTTAAGCAAACTAAAAAATATAAGTAAAGTTAAATAAATAGCACTATTTCAATTATAGTATTATAATACCAGTTTATAAAATATTGATTCATATATCTTAATTATAATTAATTTGACATTTAGCATCTAATTCGTTAATTATCCCCATCATTATGAATTCAAAAATTTTAAAGCAAACAAGGTCTCTGAACCCTAAAGATGTTGCTAAGCAATGGCTTTTAATTGATGCTGAAAATATAGTATTAGGAAGACTTGCCTCTAATGTATCTAAGATATTAAGAGGAAAACATAAAGCTAATTATACTCCCCATGTTGATTGTGGAGACAATGTAATCATTATTAATGCTGAGAAAGTTAAGTTAACTGGAAATAAATTGTCTGACAAAAAATATTATTGGCATACAGGTTATCCTGGTGGAATAAAAGAGACTACTGCAAAGAAAATCATAGAAGGTAAAAATCCAGATAAAATTATAAGATTAGCAGTGCAAAGAATGATACCAAAAGGCCCATTGGGAAGACAGCAAATATCAAATATGAAAGTATATTGTGGTGAAAGTCATCCTCACGACTCTCAAGTCCCTAAAAAATTTAACATAATGGATATGAAATAATATGGAAGTTTCTGATAATAATAATTTGGAAATAGCTACCCCTACAGTTGATAAATTGGGGAGATCATACGCTACTGGCAAAAGAAAGAATGCGGTAGCAAGAGTTTGGCTAAAAAGTGGAACTGGTAAAGTTTCAATTAATGGCAAAGAAAGCAATAAGTACTTTTCACGACCAGTATTAAATATGCTCGTTAACCAACCTTTAGAATTGACTAAAAGGAAACTAGATACAGATGTCATGATTACAGTTAGTGGCGGTGGATTATCTGGTCAGGCTGGAGCTGTAAGACACGGTATATCAAAAGCACTATCTTTATTTGATCCAAATTTAAGAAGCACACTTAAATCTGAAGGCTTACTTACAAGAGATTCAAGAATAGTTGAAAGAAAAAAATATGGTAGACGAAAAGCAAGAAGACGTTACCAATTCTCTAAAAGATAATTTTTTATATCTTTTTCTTTGTTATCATAGTTTAAATTTAATTTATCAGTCATGAAGAATATAGCAATTTTAGGTGCAAGTGGATTTGTGGGAAATGAGTTGATTAGTATGTGCATTAATCATCCAGAGATTAATATTGCCGGGCTATCAGCTAATAGGTCTGCAGGAGAACAAATTAATTTGGAGGATATTAAAAAGAAAAATAAATCCGAATTATATTATAAGAAAATAGATGAAATAGACTTTTCCAATATTGATTTTGTATTCAATTGTTTACCAAATGAACAGTTTTACAAAATTATAAAGGATCTTCCAAGTGAACTAAGCGTAATTGATTTATCAATTGATTTTAGACTTAATAACAAAAAGGACTATTTAGATTGGTACAAATTTAAACATGATAATCCAGATCTTATTGAAGATTTTAAATATGGATTGACTGAAATGAATAGAAGTCAAATTAAGAGAGCAAAACATATCTCAAATCCAGGATGCTATGCAACTAGTGTTTTAATACCATTAACAATTTTAGTTCAGGAAAAAGCTATAAGAACTGATAATATTATTATTGATGCAAAATCTGGATATTCTGGAGCAGGCAAGACAAAAGGTAAACATCAGCTATTAAAAGATGTACACGAAAATATTAAAACATATGGTGTAGGCGATCACAAACACATAGCAGAAATTAACCAAGAGTTAACTATCCATAACGATGGTAAGAATGTAGAAGTATTCTTTTCAGCAAACTTAATTCCAGTTGAAAGAGGAATATTATCTAATATTTATATAAGTCCTGTTGAGTTATCAGCAGAAGAGATTCAAAAGATATTATATGATAAATTTAAAGATGAGGCTTTTATTAAAACTTTACCGCTAAATGAGATTCCAAACACTAGGGAAGTTGTAGGAACAAATAATCTAATAATTGGAGTTAAAAAAGGATATAAGAATGATACAATCTGTATAGTTAGTGTCTTAGATAATTTAGTGAAGGGCGCCGCAGGACAGGCTATGCAAAATTTTAACTTAATGAATGAGATGGATGAAGGAATAGCATTGATATGAAGCATTTAAATAAGTTTATCAATGACCAAAAAATTAATATTCTTTATATTTGTATTTTTTTTATTTTTTCCCACTGCAGTTTTATAGATAAAAATAATTATTCTTTTTATGAAATTTTTATAAATCATGAAGTCAGTGACTTAAGTGAAGAATTCAATAATGATAAAGAAAAACCTGATCTTGATAGTGTGCCTGAAAGTGTAGTTATAAATGAGTAATTCTTTGGGGGTAGGCATAGCAGGCTTGGGCACTGTTGGAGGAGGGTTTCTAAAACAACTTAAAAGTTTCAAAGCTAAATCAAATTCTGAGTCTAATATTAAAATTGTTCAAATTGCAGTTAAGAACAAAAGAAAAAAAAGAAACTTTAGCATTAGGAGCTTGCCTTTAATTTCTAATGCAATGGAACTTGCATCAAATGAAGAAATAGACATCATCATTGAACTTATCGGTGGCTCTTCAGGCATAGCATATAAACTTGTAAAAAAAGCTTTATCTAATAAGAAACATGTAATAACTGCGAATAAGGCGCTTATTGCTACTCATGGAAATGAACTAGCTACCATTGCAGAAAAAAATAAAGTTTGTTTAAATTATGAGGCAGCAATTGCAGGAGGAGTTCCAATAGTTAAGGCAGTAAGAGAGAATTTAAGATTTAATAAAATTTCTAAAATTTATGGAATCTTAAACGGAACATGTAATTATATTTTAACTAAAATGTCTCGAGATAAGAGAGATTTTAAAGATGTTTTGAAAGATGCACAAAACAAAGGTTTTGCTGAATTAGATCCAACATTTGATATTCAAGGAATAGATGCTGGTCATAAAATAAGTATCCTCTCAAGCTTAGCTTTCAATATCAAGGTTGATTTTAAGGGGACATACATTGAAGGGATTTCAAAAATTGATGCTAGCGATTTTATTTTTGCTAAAGAGTTGGGCTATTCAATTAAGTTACTTGCAATTGCTGCGATCAATGGATCCCAAGTGGAACAAAGAGTTCACCCTTGCTTTGTCAAGCAAGATTCAGATATTTCAAAAGTAGATAATGAATTAAATGCTATAGTTGTTAATGACAATGTAATAGGCTCGAATATATTTGAAGGCCCAGGTGCTGGAGCAGGTCCAACAGGAGCTTCAGTAATGTCAGATTTAATGGATATTCTAAGAGGGACATATATTCTTCCCTTAGGATCATCTATTGATAAAAAGAAAAAATCAAAAATTAAAAAAATAACTGAACAAAAATTTCCTTATTATTTAAGGATTCTAGCTAAAGATCAAAGTGGAGTAATGGCAAGCATCACAAAAGTTCTTTCTTCCTACAAGGTATCTATAGAAAGTATTATTCAAAAACCTTCACATAAAAAGAGTTATGCAGAGATTATTCTCATAATTCATAGGATAAAAGAGTCCACACTATTATTAGCTCTAAAAAAAATAAAAGGTTTAAAGACGGTGAGTTCATCTGTTAAATTAATAAGAATAGAGGATTCACTTTGACAATTATTTCTACGCAATATGCCTCCGGGATTGTAAACGCGACTGAAAAAGCGGCAATAGCAGCTTCAAAACTTATAGGGCTTGGAGATGAAAAGGCTGCGGATCAGGTAGCTGTTGATGCAATGAGAACAGCTTTGAATGATATTGATTTCAAAGGACGCATTGTTATTGGCGAGGGAGAAAGAGACGAAGCTCCAATGCTATATATTGGTGAAGAAGTTGGTTCAGGCAATAATGATGAGGTAGATATAGCTTTAGATCCTCTTGAGGGAACAACAATAACGGCAAAAGGAATGCCTAATTCATTAGCTGTTATTGCTGCGGCACAAAAAGGTGGCTTACTTTATGCTCCAGATACATATATGAATAAAATTGCAGTAGGAGGAGAACTTCCAAAAGACATAATTGATTTAGATGCTTCAGTTCAAGATAATATTAAAAGTATCGCTGATGCAAAAAAAATAAAAGTTGGAGATGTTACAGCATGCGTTCTTGAACGATCTAGGCACAATGATCAAATTGAGTCATTAAGATCTATAGGTGCCAAAATTGTTTTAATTCCTGATGGAGATGTTGCTGGAGTTATAATGACAACTCAAACAGATAATCCAGTTGATATTTATTTAGGAGTTGGTGGAGCTCCAGAGGGTGTTCTGGCTGCCGCTGCACTACAATGTATTGGTGGGCAAATGCAAGCTAGATTAGTTATCAATAATGAGGATGAAAAATCAAGGGCTCAAAAAATAGGTATCAAAGATCTTGATAAAAAATATAGCTTAAATGAACTTGCCCATGGAGATATTATTTTTTCTGCTACAGGGGTTACAGAAGGAACAATGGTTCGAGGTGTAAGAAATTTGAATAGTAATTATATAACTCACTCTCTTGTTCTTAGATCTAACGACTCGTCAACTCAATATATTGAGACTTATCATAAAATTTAATAAATGATTGAAGAAAAAGATCTTAAAAAAGATTTTTTATCCCTGACAAATCAATGTTGGAAATTCAAGAACTTTGATGAAAGACAAATAGAAAAAATTTCTCAAAATTATAATTTTAGTTATCTGCTTGCGAAGCTCTTTAACATAAGAGACATTAATGTATCTGATATTGATCAATATATTAATCCTTCTTTGAAAGATCATATGCCCGATCCCTACAATTTAGTTGATATGGAAAAAGCATGCAGTAGGATTTATGATGCTATCTGCAATAATGAAAAAATAGCAATCTTTGGAGATTATGATGTTGATGGATCTACCTCAACTTCAATTATTATAAATTACTTCAGATTATTAGGAATTCAACTTGAGTACCATATTCCGAATAGATTTACTGAGGGATATGGACCTAGTAAGGAAATTTTCTCAAAGTTTAAGAAAAATAAAATCAAGGTAATTATAACTGTTGACTGTGGAACGATGTCTTATGAAGAGATGAAGTTTGCTAAGAAAGAGAACTTAGACGTTATTGTTTTAGATCATCATCAACCAGAGGTTGCTCTTCCCGAAGCTTACGCGATAGTTAATCCTAACCGAATAGATGATAAGTCTAACTTAAATTATTTGGCTGCAGTAGGTGTGACATATTTCTTTTTGATTGGATTAAATCGTAAATTACGATCAATGAAATGGTTTGATATCAATGATGTGGTAGAGCCTAATATGATTAGCTTCTTAGACATTATTGCATTAGGCACCATATGTGACGCTGTTCCTTTAAAAGGAATAAATAGACTATTAGTAATTAAAGGAATTGAAGTGATGAAAAAGCAGCTTAATGTAGGTCTCAGATCGTTAATAAATAAATCTGCTATAAAAGGAAGAATATCTACTTATGACCTAGGATTTAAGTTAGGCCCAAGAATTAATGCTGCGGGAAGGTTAGGTCGATCAAGTTTTGGAACTGAACTTTTAACGGCTACTGATCCAACGAATGCAGAAAAAATAGCAAGTGAACTTGATAAGTTTAATCAAGAAAGAAGAACGATTGAAAGTTATGTTTTAGATTCTGCAGAAAAACAAGTAACACAAGAAAAACTAGAAAAAAAATTATTAATAGTTTATGGGGAAGGCTGGCATGAAGGGGTAATTGGAATCATAGCTAGTCGGTTGAAAGATAAATATCATCGGCCTTGTGTAGTAATTACTATTTCTAAAGGTAATGCCAAGGGATCTGGTCGTTCCATGAAAGGAATAGATCTTGGAAACTTAGTTATTGCTGCAAAGCAAGCAGGTATAATTGAGTCTGGAGGTGGTCATTCTATGGCAGCTGGTCTTTCACTTAAAGAAGAAAAAATCAAGGAACTAGAAAATTTTTTTGAGAGTCAACTTTCTAGAAATCAATCTAAATTAATAGATGAAAAAATGTTCTACGTCGATTCTATTATAAGCTCTTCAGGAATTAATCTTGCTGTTTATGATGAGATTGAAATGCTTGGTCCTTTTGGATCAGATAATTTTGAACCTAATTTTGTAGTTAAAAGTTCGCTACTTGCATCTGTAAAACAAATAGGAGAAAAGCATTTAAAATGCTTAATTAAAACTGTGGAAGGAGACTTCATTGAAGGAATAGCTTTTAGAAGTCTATCTACCCCACTTGGAGATGAATTACAAAAAAATAAAGGAAATACTGTTTCTTTACTTGGTAAAATTAAAATAAATGAGTGGGGGGGAAGGCGTACTCCTCAACTGCATATAGAAGATATTGGTGAACAGATAAAATAAACATTTATTGATTTAAGTTAATTATTGGATATATAAATAACACTAAGGTCCCTTCGTCTAGCGGTTAGGATATCTGGTTTTCATCCAGAAGATCACGGGTTCGAATCCCGTAGGGACCGCCATTTCTAAAGACTCAAAAGCTCTTCTATCTTACTAATAAATTTTTTTGAACTTGGCTTGGTCAGAGGGGTAAAGCCTGCAACTGCATTTCCATTTTTATCAATTATAATCTTGTGAAAATTCCATCTTGGAACACCAGCCAAGAGACCTAATTCAATTTTAGCCCACTTATAAAAAGGATGAGCATCTGAACCCTTAACTTTATTTTTTACAGTCATAGGAAATGTTATGCCAAAAGTAGACTCGCAGAACTCTTTGATTTGCTTGGAGTCCCCTGGCTCTTCTTGCAAGAATTGATTGGAAGGTACGCCTATTACAATTAGTCCCTCATCTTTGTATTTTGCATATAAAGATTGCAAACCTTCATATTGATAAGTAAATCCGCAAAGGCTTGCTGTATTCACCACAACAATAGTTTTACCCTTATAGTCTGATAGATCGATTACATCTTCTTCATTTATGGAGGTGAAATTGTAATCGTATGCATTATTTGCCAT
>CACPJE010000003.1 GCA_902634045.1 uncultured Pelagibacteraceae bacterium | reverse complement strand
TTGATCAGATAATAAAACTAATGCTAAACTGTCTGGTCCACCAGATATAGCTACAGCAAAATCTTTACAAATTTTAAGATTTCGCATTATGTTTTGAAAATCTAATGCAGTTATATTTGCCGTAGATCTATAATTTATAGGCTTAACTAACTTGACAGCCATTTTTTTGGACTTCTAAAATTCCTCTTTGAAGTATCGTCTCTTCTGCTGCAGGAAACGCTTCTTGTAATTCTAGAAACGTCACACACCCTTGCTCCCTTTGATCCATATTAACCAGTGATATTCCTAATTTGAGAAGCGCCTTGGGAGCTTTTGGGGCTTCAGGATAATTTTGATATAAATTTAGATAACTTTTTGCAGCATCTTTATAGTTTCCACGAACATAATAAGTTTCTGCTAACCACCAATTTGAATCACTTAAAAGTTTTTTGTCAGAACCAACTGCAATAAACTCCATAAATGCTTTTTCAGCAGTCTCATAATCACCTTGTTTTAATAAGTTATAAGCATATTGGTACTGTCCCAATTCATCTCCTTCAGGAAGAATATTCAATGTAAGTAACTGTTCTTCAACTAATACAGGGCTGTCTTGGGAAATGGCATTAATAATTTCTTGTTGATCCTCTCCTTGATCTGACAACTTTATTTCAAACGGGGAGTCTTCAGTTGTAGTTTCTATTGGAATTTCTAAGGTTCCTAAACTTTGTGGCTCTAAACTATTTTGAATATCTTCACTTACAATTGCCATCTCATCAGAATTTTGACTAAGATTTAGAGATTGAACCTTTTCTAGTTCATTTGCTTTATTGTTTACATCTATGAACCTAAATTCTGTATCTTCTCTGAATGTATTAAAATTATTAATAGTTGATTGAAGAGTAAATAAAACTTCCTCGAGTTGAGCGGTGAGTGATTGTATTTCAGTCTGAAGTTCATTTATTTGTATGGATTGCCTTGTAAGAACTGATTGATAGTCATCCACACTCACATTCTCCTCTAAACCTGAAGTAGTTTTATTAAAAGTTGCTTTTTCTAGAACCTTAATCCTACTTTCTATAGTATTTAATTTATTAATTAAATCCTGGGTTGTATCAGCTTGAACAAAAAAAGTACTTAAAACCAAAGAAAGTATTAGTAAGGAATATAATTTTATGAATCTATATAACATATTAGACAATAGATAAATCTAACCTTTTTGTCTAAAAAAAGGCGAACAAAAAAATAATTTTATAATTATTAATTAGTTCTTACTGTTACAGATCTACGATTTTGAGCCCATGCTGTAGCATTTGAAGCAGCATTAACAGGTCTTTCTTTACCAAAACTTATAGTAGTAATTCTGTTAGAACTTATTCCTTGAGCCATTAAAAAGTCTTTTGCAGCATTAGCTCTTCTATCTCCAAGAGCTAAGTTATATTCTCTAGTGCCTCTTTCATCCGCATGGCCTTCAATTGATATAGTAACAGATCCATTAGCTTTTAACCATTTGGCTTGTTTTGCAAGTGTGTCTTGAGCATCAGATGTTAACGAGTAACTGTCATAAGCAAAAAATATTCGATCAGGAACATTTACAGCTAACATTTCAACTGTATCAGAACCTACATAAACTCCATCTACAACTTGTGGTTTTGAAACCTCTGATGAAGAACTTGATGATGATGTTGATGTAGTCGAAGCAGTTTCTTTAGGTGCGGTAGCACAAGCAGCTAAAACTAAAGACATAGCTATAACTAAAATATATCTTCTTAAATAATTAAAATTGAATATCATTGCAAAACTCCAGTTTTTTTGTTGTAAGCCCAAACTTAAATACTCTATTGTTATAAAGAGTACAAGTCTAGAATAAAATTTAAAGCAAAATCTTCTGGAAATCAGCTATTTTATTGAGTTTATTGTATCAATTTTGACCAGGAGGGGTCTGATGCATCACTTGGGGTAGAAACTTTTCTTTCATTAAATCCTGTTAAATCAATTGACCATATAGAAGAAGAATGACCTTTACCTTGATCATCAGCTTTTGTTTCACGGTAAAAGATAAGTACTCTTCCGTTAGAAGACCATGATGGTGCTTCTTGGTACCAATTTTCAGTTAAAAGTCTTTCTCCAGTCCCATCCACTCTCATAACACCTATGAAATACTGACCTTGAAAATTTTTTGTGAAAGCTATTAAGTCTCCTCTTGGTGACCAAACAGGTGTAGCATAGTTGCCTGTTCCTTTTGAAATTCTTTTTTGATTACGACCGTTGCTATCCATTACATAAATTTGCTGAGAACCTCCTCTATCAGAGTTAAACGTAATTCTTTGGCCATCAGGTGAATAGCTTGGCGAAGTATCTATTGCAGGGTTATCAGTAAGTCTCTCAACAATTCTTGTCACTAAGTCCATTACATAAATATCTGAATTTCCTTCACGCGCTAAGCTCATAATAATTTTATTTCCATCAGGTGAAAATCTTGGAGCAAATGTCATTCCAGGGAAATCACCTACAACTTCTTGAATTCCCGTTTGGATATTTAGTAAATAAACTCTTGGAAGGTTTTTAAAATAAGAGAGGTAAGTAATTTCTTGTCTGACTGGATTGAATCTTGGAGTTAGCACTAATTCTTTTCCACTAGTCAAGAATCTATGGTTGAAACTATCTTGATCCATAATTGCTAGTTTTTTAACTCTTTTATTTTTTGGTCCATCCTCCGAGACATATACAATCCTTGTATCAAAATAACCTTCTTCACCTGTAAGTCTTTCATAAATTTTATCTGCTATCATATGACTTACTCTTCTCCAATTATCCAAAGTAGTTATTAAAACTAAAGCTTCTATTTCTTTTTCATCAAGAGTATCCCACAACCTAAATTCAACTTTTAACTTTTCACCATCTAAACTCAAATCTCCAGTAACCAATCCTTGTGCTTTAATTAAACGCCAATCTTCAAATCTCGGCTTAAGATGCATCGACTTATTTTCTTGAATAAAAGCATTCATATCAATAGATTTAAATAAACCACTTCTCTCAAGATCTGCTGAAATAACTGTTCTCATATTGGAAGACACTTCCTCAAGCAACTCTTGTACAGATTCATCATAAAAAAATTCAGTTATGGCAATCGGCAAAGGTTCTCGATTTCCTTCTGTAATATCTATTTCAATCATTGACCATGAGCTAGAAGTAAGAAAAAGAAAAAATCCTAAAATTGAGGAAAGTTTTTTTATCATCTTAAAATTTCTCTTGGATCAAAGTTTAGTTGAAGAGTTTTCCAGTCATCATATCTATTTATATCAGGCACTTGCTTTAATGGATCGCATATTTTTACAGCCCTAATCGCACTTTCAGCTAATCTTCTAAAATATTCCTCACCTGGTTTATTCATACGTTCGTGTTGTAGCACTTCTGGAGGTTTTGACAAAGATCCATCTTTATTTAAAAAGATTTTTATTTTCACAATATACGTTTCATCAAAAGGCATTCCTAGAGGAATACTCCAACAATTCATAAATTGTGCCCTAATTGCATCTTCTTCACTTAATGTCAGTTTTTTTGATATTGAATCTGTTTTGTCTAACGATTCATACTCAAGATCTTTAATATCTTCTTTTTCGACCACAGTATCTTTCTGTTTATCTATGAGTTCAGCGAGTTTAAGTGGGTCAAACTTATCCTTTTTCTTTATTTCTGGTTTTCGTATAGGAATATTTTGGATCATTTTGGTTTCAATCTTATCTTTAACAATTTTTTCCTCTTCTGATGGATCTTTAATTTTTTCATTAGATTTTTCATCTTTAGGTTCGACTTTAGGTTGATTTATTTTTTTTTCTTCTTTCTTTTCTTTCTTTTTTGGCTCTACCTTTACTTCTTCTTTTTTACTTATTTCTGGAACATTGGTTTTTTCAGAGATTTCAATTAATTCAACTTGAATAATTGGAGGAATGTCAAGTTCAGGTTCATTAAATATTGGCAGTCCTATCATTGTCGCAGTAAACACCACTGAATGTAGAACAAAAGAAATTATTAGTGAATAACCCATACCCTCTATTCATCACAATTTATTCAATAAGAGGTTTTGTAATTAAAGCAACTTTTGAAAAACCTGATCCAGATAATTCCCCAAGTACTTTCATTACTCGCCCATAATCAATAATTTCATCACCTCGAACATATATTTTTGTATCTAGCCTATTATCCGTAATGGCAATTAATTTTGGAACAAGTTCTTTAAGTTTTATTTTTGTTTCTTGTATAAATATTTCACCTTCAGAGTTGATTGTAACTTCTAAAGGCTCATTATCAGATTGAAGGCTGTCAGCATTGCTTTCTGGAAGATCAACTTGTACTCCAACAGTCAATAAAGGTGCTGTAACCATAAATATTATCAATAATACCAGCATAACATCGACAAATGGTGTAACATTAATCTCACTCATTGGTTTAGATTTTATATTACGGGACACTTTAAACTATCACACCTTATTCGATGTTCTAAGTCCTCTAGAAAAAATAACACTAAAATGCTCCTTGAATCTATACATCCTTGCATTTTCCTCGTTCACTTGACTTGTAAAAATATTATAGGCAATAACTGCTGGTATGGCAGCAAGAAGACCCAAGGCAGTTGCAAACAATGCCTCAGCAATTCCTGGTGCCACAACTGCAAGTGAAGTATTTCTAGAGATTGCTATTGATTGAAATGAATTCATTATGCCCCAGACAGTTCCAAACAATCCTATGAAAGGAGTTGTTGAACCAATAGTTGCCAAATAACTAAAATACTCAGAAAGTTTTTCAGTTTGAAAATCAATTGCCGCGTCCATTGTTTTTTCAAGTCTAAAAGATAGAGAGTCAACATCTTTTCTTGTGCCTTGATTTGATTTTTCTATTTCTTCTACAGCTTCTAAAAATACATACTTAATTGGACTATCTTCAATTGTTAATGCTTGTTTTGAAATTTCTTTTATTGACCTTCCAGACCAAAACTCCTCTTCGAATTTCTTACTAATCTCTCTAAGAGATTTAAATAATCGAATTTTATGAACTATAATTGTCCATGAGATTATTGAAGCTGCAAAAAGAATAAAAATTACTAGCTTTACAACTATATCGGCACGAATAAATAAAGACAAAAGTGTAAATTCATCATTAATTTGACTCGTTTCTAATAATACTTCAGATTCCATAAACTCTATTTATATTTAAAAATTGTCTGAAATACGGCATTCACTCTCTACTCTTAATAAGTAATTCATAAAGTTGTAAAAAATTATCTAGTCGTAAAACACATAATGAATTTCCTGTTATTTCACGGTTTCTTCTTGTTATTACTACTGGCATATCTTCTGACTTTGAAATTTCAATATTCTCTTCCACTTGCCTCATAGATTCATGAATTTTAAACTTTTCTGTTCTTTTTGCTTCCACATATATATATGGAGTATTCTTTAAATCACTTCCACCAGAAGACTTAATTGCTCCACCGCCAGATAGTGGCATTCTTTGAACCTGGTCAGTTCCATCAAATACCTTTTCATTAAAGTATTTTGCAAGCTCTCTTTCATAGCCATCACCTTTTCTTTTTGGGGAACTTCCAGACATAAAACGAATCAGAAATGTTAATTAATTAAACAGTAATTCAAATAATAAATTTTTAAAGTGAATAAATTATAGCAGTTTTCCTAATTCTTCTTCGGAAGCCTCAAAATTAGAAAAAACATGCTGTACATCCTCATTATTTTCAAGCTCTTCTAGAAGATTAAATAATGATTTAAGTTTATCGCCTTCTATATTAATTAGATTTATAGGCTTCCACTGAAAGCCTGACGCTTCAGGTTCACCAAATTTCTTTTCCAACTCAGTATAAAAAATTGATAAGCTATTTGGAGAGCAAACACTCTCATAATTATCATCTTCAAAAAAACAGTCATCTGCCCCCATTTCGATTGCAGAATTAAAAAAATCATCCTCATCTGAGATTTCTTTTTTATAACGTACAAATCCATAATGATTGAAAGAATGAGAAACTGATCCTGTTTCACCCAAAGTTCCTCCAAATTTTTGAAAGATAGATCTAACATTAGATGCCGTTCTATTTCTATTATCTGTTAAAGCCTCAACAATAATAGAAATTCCTCCAGGTCCGAATCCTTCATATCTCATTTGATCATAATTAACCGTTTCCTTTTCGGAAGACTTCTTAATTGCCCTATCAATATTTTCTTTTGGAAAGCTAGATGCTTTTGCAAGTTGAATTGCAGATCTAAGCCTAGAATTTTGATCTGGATCAGGAGAACCTAACTTTGCAGCAACAGTAATTTCTTTCGACAACTTGGAAAATAAACCTGCTCTTTTTTTATCCTGAGCACCTTTACGATACATAATGTTTTTGAACTTACTATGACCCGCCATAATTAATTCCCTATTTTTCCGCCAATTTTTATTGGAGTTATGCTTTTTGCTAAAAGATTTTGAGATTGAGATTCAATAATTACGCCACATAAAGTCCCTGGTCCACTAGCAGGAGGTATTCTCTTTCTTTCAGTGTCTTGTGTTGCAAATTTTCTAACAAATTCTTCTTTTTTAGTTCCAATAACAGAATCGTAATCACCGCACATTCCAACATCAGTTTGATAAGCTGTTCCATTTTTTAAAATAGTTGCATCCGCGGTTGGTACGTGAGTATGGGTACCTACAACAGCAGTAACCCTACCATCGAGATGATGGCCCATTGCCATTTTTTCACTTGTAGCTTCAGCATGAAAATCAACAAATATAAACGACAGGTCTTCTTCATTTAATTCACTTAAAACCTGTTCTATTTTGAAAAAGGCATTATCACAGGACCTCATAAATAAATTTCCCATTATATTAATGACAGCAATAATTTTTCCATCATTTAAAGTATATTTATTAAAACCTATACCTGGAGATCCTTCAGCGAAGTTAAAAGGTTTTAAAAGGTGATCATCTTTATCTATATACTCATTAATTTCTTTTTGATCCCAGAGATGATTGCCTGTTGTGATTACGTCAACACCATAGGAATAGAATTCCTTACAAATACCTTCTGTTATTCCAAAACCATCAGCTGAATTTTCACCATTTACAATAGTAAAATCAATTTGGAAGTCTTTTTGGATCTTTTGAAGATTGTCTTTTACAACTTCTACTCCTGACCTTCCTACCACATCACCTAAGAATAAAACTTTCATGCAATCTTATATAAATATTTTTCAGTTAAAATCCAATTAAGTTTTTGATCATGTGACTCAATCGGTAAATCATTCACTTCTTGAAAAGTATAACCAAACCCTACCGTAATAATTTTTCCTGATTTATTTTTTGCATCCATAAATCTATCATAATAACCTCCGCCATAGCCAAGACGATAACCTGACATTGAAAATCCTACTAATGGAACAATGATCATTACAGGATAGTCTTCGATAGCATCATCCTTTGGTTGCAAAATACTGTATTTATTTTTAACCAAATCATCATTGGTTTTCCAATTACGGAATATTAAATTTTGATCTTCATCATTAACACAGGGCAGACTTATTTCAAACTCTAGAGAAAAAAGCAATTCATGAATTAGTTTTGTAGATATTTCATTTCTAAAAGGGAAATAAGAGCCTATTTTACATTTTCCTATATCTTCCAATAATGTTTTTATATGAATATGAGAATTATTCTTTAATTCATACTCAGAAGATAATTCGTTTCTACGATCTATTAAAAACTTCCTGATATTCTGCTTTTCAGACTTGTGACTAGTATTCAAAATACTTACGACTATTATTTAGTAGGTTAATATTTAGTTAAGAGAAACAAGTTTAGAAAACAAATCATTGAGCTCGCCATTCTTGCTTTTCAAATATTCTTTATTTTCACTCTGATTATTTTCAATTACTTTTTCTTTACTTTCCAATTTCTCTTCAAGAGAAGTTATTTTTGTTAAATCGCTGTCTATTTTCTTCTTTAACTCGTGTATCTCGTCAGCAATTAACAATGAAGCCATAACCATTAATCTTGTTTCTCCAATTTTTCCAAATCTTTTCGTTAATTCTCGTACTTTAAAATCAATTCGAGAACTTAGATTCTTAAGATGATCTTCCTCTCCAGGATCACAAACTATTGCGTAATCTTGGTCATTTATATTTACTATAATTTCTGGCATCTTAAATTATGAATCTAATATATCTTTGATTGTATATATATTTTCGTCTAATTGGGATGAAATGTTTCCAGCAATATTCTTAAGTTCTATAAAATCAGACTTTAAAATTTTGATTTCATTCTCAAGATGACTATTTTGCTCGGCTAAAGCTCTATTTTGACCCTCAACACCAGATAATTTGACCAGCCTTTCATTTAATCTATCAATTTCTGCGCCCAACTTTTCGATTGTACTATCAAGCTCAGTTTTTGAAGCATTAATGTCAGACATAACTTGTAAAGGCCCTTAAAATAAGTTGATTGAGTTTAACTGTGTTTTTTATTCTCAGTCAACTTATAAAATTAAATAAATTATCTGAGATTTTTCTTTATCATTAAGCTATTATAATCTAAGAATCTTTTACCTTATTAACATATAGCTATTATCAAGGACTAATTAAGTTAAATGAAGAACAAAACTTCAACTTCACAAGTAACCCATGATGAGCTAGCTAATGCAATTAGATTTCTCTCAATTGATGCAGTCGAAAAAGCTAAAAGTGGGCACCCTGGATTGCCCATGGGTATGGCAGACGTTGCAACAGTACTATTTAAATATTTCCTAAAATTTAACCCTAGTGACCCTGACTGGCATGATAGGGACCGCTTTGTTTTATCAGCAGGACATGGATCTATGCTTCTTTATTCTCTTCTATTTCTTACTGGTTTCAAAGATTCATCTATTAAAGACATAAAAAACTTTAGACAGTTTAATAGTAAATGTGCTGGACACCCTGAATATGGTCACTTAAAGGGAATTGAAACGACTACGGGACCTCTAGGCCAAGGATTTGGTAATGCGGTTGGTATGGCACTTGCTGAAAAGATAACAACAAGCTCATTTGGTACTAAAATCTCAAATCACTTTACTTATGTAATTGCTAGTGATGGAGATCTTATGGAAGGAATAAGTCATGAAGCTGCATCACTTGCAGGACATTTAAAACTAAACAAGCTTATAGTATTCTTTGATGATAATGGAATATCCATTGACGGACCTGTAAGTCTTTCTAACTCTGAAAATACAACAGCAAGATTCAAATCTTATAATTGGAATACAATTTCTATAAACGGACATAATACAAAAGAAATTGCTAAGGCAATAAAGTCTGCACAAAAATCAAAGAAACCAACTCTTATATCTTGCAAAACAAAGATTGGGTATGGTTCACCAAATAAGCAAGGTAAAGCCTCTTCTCATGGAGCAGCTTTAGGAGAAGATGAAGTCAAATTAACAAGAAGAAAATTAAAATGGAATCATAAACCTTTTGTAATCCCAAAAAAAATATTAGATGAATGGAGGGACTCAGGACAAAGATCTATAGGTGAATATAAAAAATGGAATAACAATCTTAATAAACTCGTTTCAAATAAAAAAAATGAATTTGTTCGAAGAATAAATGGAAAATTACCTAAAGAACTAAATAGAATTTTCTCTGACTTTAAAAAAGAATGTACTAATAATCCTTCTGCGATTGCAACTCGGCAATCTTCTGAACTTGTAATTAATAAAATATCTCCAATTCTACCTGAACTTATAGGTGGCTCTGCAGACCTGACTGGGTCAAATAATACAAGATCAAAAAAAATGAAAACACTCAATGCTTCAAATTATAAAGGTGAATATATCTATTATGGAATCAGAGAACATGGCATGGCCGCCGTCATGAATGGACTTTCTCTTCACAAAGGAATTATTCCTTTCGGTGGAACATTTTTAATATTCGTAGATTATTGTAAACCTTCATTAAGACTTGCCGCATTAATGAAAAAAAGAGCAATTTACATTCTGACACATGACTCAATTGGTTTAGGAGAGGATGGACCAACTCATCAGCCTATTGAACAATTAGCATCCTTAAGAGCAACGCCAAATGTAAAAGTGATAAGACCATCTGATACAGTAGAAACAATTGAAGCATGGCAAATCGCTCTTAACAATAAAGAAGGACCTACCGTTATAGCTCTAACTAGACAAAAACTTACTCCTGCGAGAAAAAAGTATACAAGTAAAAATCTTTCGCAGTTTGGAGCCTATGAATTAAAAAGTAATTCTAAGAAACCTCATGTTTCTATATATGCTTCTGGATCAGAAGTAGAAATTGCTTCTGAATTAATGGAAATATTAACTAAGAAGAAAATTACATCGCGTATAATTTCTGTTCCATGTTTTGAACTCTTTAAGTCTCAAAATAAAAGTTACAAAAAAACCATATTTGGAAACTCAAAAGTAAATATTTCAATTGAAGCGGGAAGCAGTATGGGATGGAATGAAGTATGTCCAAACAATCTGATTCATGCTAGTATTGAGGAGTTTGGCGCTAGTGCTCCATATAAGAAATTATATGATTTTTATGGCTTAACAGCGTCCAAAATATACAAAAAAATTAGTAAAAAACTTTAGGAGTCAATATGGCAGTGAATGTTGCAATAAGCGGATTTGGAAGAATTGGAAGACTAGTTCTTAGATCAATAATTGAAAGTAAACGAAAAGACATAAATGTTGTAGCCATAAATGACCTAGCTCCAATAGAAACAAATGCTTTCTTACTGTCAAAGGACACAGTACATGGCCCCTTAAATGAAAAAATATCAGTAAAAAGAAATAAAATAATGGTCGGTAAAAAGGCAATCACAGTTTTAAACCAACGAGACCCTCAGAAATTACCTTGGAAAAGATTAAAAATCGATGTTGCTCTTGAGTGTACAGGACTATTCACATCAAAAGAAAAAGCTTCCATGCATCTTAAAGCTGGAGCAAAAAAGGTCCTAGTATCTGCGCCGTGCACAAATGCTGATAAAACTATTGTATATGGAGTAAATGATGAGGAAATAACTAGAGATGACCTGGTTGTTTCTAATGCTTCTTGTACCACAAATTGCCTTGCTCCAGTAGCAAAAGTATTGCATGAGAAATTTGGAATTGTTCATGGATACATGACTACAATACATTCTTACACAGGTGACCAAAGTGTTCTTGATACTTTCCATCCTGACTTAAGGAGAGCAAGAGCGGCTGCTTTATCTATGATACCAACTTCAACAGGAGCAGCGAAAGCTGTTGGACTTGTTATGCCGGAGTTATCAGGAAAATTAGATGGAACAGCAATTAGAGTTCCTACTCCAAATGTATCCTTAATTGATTTTAAATTTGTCTCTAAAAAAAGAATGTCAGTTGAAACAATAAATAAAGCAATGAGTGCAGCATCAAGATCTAAAAACTTAATGGGAATCTTAAGTGTGTATTCAGATCCTTTAGTTTCAAATGACTTTAATCATAACCCTTCTTCGTCAAACTTTGACTTAACTCAAACTCAAGTAATTGATGGTAAGTTTGGAAGAGTATTGAGCTGGTATGATAATGAATGGGGATTCTCTAATAGGATGTGTGATACAGCGATTGCCATGAAACGTGCAAAAAAGAATGCTTGATGTCGGAAGTATAAAAAAATTAGAAGATAGAAATAAAACTGTTTTAGTCCGCTTTGACCTAAATGTTCCTCTAGATGAAGTCAGTGGTAAAGTTAATGATAGACTGACAAGAATAAAAAATACAATAAATCAACTTCAAGAATTAAATAGCAAAATTGTAATTTTATCTCATCTTGGTCGGCCTAAGGGTACTAATAATAAAGATTTATCACTTAGTAAAATAACAGATCAGCTTGAAGAAGTTTTAAATTCTAAGATTAATTTTATAAATGATTGCATTGGCGATGAAGTTAAGAAAAAAATAAACTCTTTTAATCAGAGCTCAATCATTCTTTTAGAAAATTGTAGATTCCATAAAGGAGAGGAGGAAAATAACTTAGAATTTGCAAAAAAATTATCTGAGTTAGCCGATGTCTACGTGAATGATGCTTTTGGCTGTGTACATAGATCTCATGCATCAGTAGACGCAATCACACAATATATGCCTTCTTATGTGGGAAACCTATTAGATGAAGAGTTAACTAATCTTCATAATATCACTGAAGATCCACAATCACCTTCTATTACAATTCTTGGTGGATCAAAAATATCAACGAAGATTTCTGTCTTAAAGAATCTGTCTATAAAAATGGATTCTATTGTAATTTGTGGCGGCATGGCTAATAATTTCTTGGCATATAATGGACATGACATAAAAGATTCTCTTATCGAGAAAGACGTAGATAACTTAATTAAAGAAATTATTTTACATGCTGAAAAAAATAACTGTAAGCTTATAACTCCAATTGATGTTGTTACAGCTACTGAGATTAGAGAAAATACAAAAGTATATATTTCCTCTGTTAATCAAATTAAAGATGGAACCATGATTCTAGATATAGGACCCAAAACTATAGATATTATAGAAAATGAATTAAACAAATCTAAAAGTGTTTTTTGGAACGGTCCTGCAGGTGTCTTTGAAACAAAGCCTTTTGATAATGGAACCACTCAAATTGCTAATTTAATTGCTGAAAAATCAATAAATAAGCTATTGCAATCATTTGCAGGTGGCGGAGACACGATTGCTGCTCTTGAACTTGCAGGAGTAAAAAATAAGTTTTCTTATGTTTCTACTGGCGGAGGAGCACTTCTTGAGTTATTAGAAGGTAAGAAATTACCAGGATTGGTCGCCCTAGGAATCATAAAATAGGAGAAAAAAATGTTACCAACAACTCTTAAAGAAATAGCAAATTATATTGTTGCTGATGGAAAAGGAATTCTAGCAGCTGATGAAAGCACTGGAACTATTGAAAAAAGATTTAAGTCAATTGATGTTGAATCAACTGAAGAAAACAGAAGAAAGTATAGAGAAATGTTATTTCGATCTTCTGCAATGACTGAAGCAATAGGCGGTGTAATTCTTTTTGATGAAACCCTTAGACAAAATGCAGCAGATGGGACACCATTAAGAGAAGTTATTCTTTCGCAAAAATCTCTTCCAGGAATCAAAGTAGATCAGGGAGTTCAGCCTTTTAATGGAAGCGATACAGAAAAAACAACTCAAGGATTGGATGGTTTAAACGAAAGATGCAAAGAATATGATAACTTGGGAGCTAAATTTACTAAATGGAGAGCTGTTATCAACATTGGAGATTCAATTCCTTCAAATGATTGTATAAATGATAACATGATGTCTTTAGCTAAATACGCATCTATTGCGCAACAAAATAACATGGTCCCAATTGTTGAACCTGAAGTTATTATGGATGGCAATCACTCGATTGATCAATGCTATGATGTAACAAAGAATGTCTTGCAGAAGCTTTTTGATTTACTAGAAAAAGAAAATGTTAGCATTAAAGGAACTTTACTTAAACCGAATATGGTTGTTTCAGGAACAGAAAATGAATATCAAGCTCCTGTTCAGGAAGTTGCAGAAAAAACTGTTGAGTGTCTAAAATTATCGATCCCTAGTGACCTACCAGGAGTAGTCTTTTTATCAGGAGGTCAATCAGACTTGGATGCTACAGCTCATCTTGATGCAATGAATAAAATTGGAGGATTTAATTGGAAACTAAGTTTCTCATATGGAAGAGCACTACAACAATCCGCTTTGAAAACTTGGTTAGGAGAAGATGAGAATCTTGATGCTGCTCAAAATGCATTTAGCCACAGAGCCTTGATGAATAAAAATGCAGCTCTTGGTGTATGGGATCAATCTCAAGAAGGATAAAAAATAAATGAAAGTTAATGGAAATGCCGTGAAGCCCGGTATGATAGTTGAACATAAGGGAGAACTGTGGTCAGTAACAAAATCACAATCTGTAAAGCCTGGTAAAGGTGGTGCCTTTAATCAAGTTGAAATGAAAAATATAAAAACAAATTCCAAACTAAATGAGAGATTTAGATCTTCAGAGGAAGTCGAAAGAGTAAGAGTTGATGAAGAAACATATCAATACCTGTACCAACAAGACGAAAAGTTAATTCTCATGAATACAACTTCATTTGAACAGATTGAATTAGACAAAGAATTTGTAGGAGAAAAGTTAGCCTTGTTAAGTGAAAATGATGAGGTGATCTTAGAAATTTACAATGAAAAGCCTATTGGGATACAGCTTCCTAAAACTCTATCTTTCATTGTTAAAGATACTGAGGCTGTAGTAAAAGGTCAAACAGCAGCCTCTTCGAACAAACCTGCTGTACTAGAAAATGGATTACGAATAATGGTTCCGCCTTTCATAGAGCAAGGAGAAAAAATAATTATCAATACTGAGGATCTTTCTTACTTAAAAAGAGTAGAATAATGAATTTTTCTGATCCCTATGTTAATGCAATATTCTTATCAGCAAGAAAGGCTAGCAAAGGATTAATTAGAGATTTTGGTGAAGTAGAAAAACTTCAAGTTTCATTAAAAGGTGTTTCAGACTTTGTTTCTGCAGCTGATATTAAAGCAGAAAGAATATTAATTAGGGAGCTGTCAACATTATATCCAAAGTTTAATATTTTGGCTGAAGAATCTGGAGAAATCAAAAACTCAGAAAATGACATAAGATGGATTATTGATCCACTTGATGGAACTACAAATTTTGTCTTTAGTATACCTCATTTTGCAATTTCGATAGCTCTCGAAAAAAATAAAGAAATAATTTCTGCCGGGGTATATCAACCGCTTACAGACGAGTTTTTTTGGGCTGTTAAAGGTAAAGGAGCGTTTTGCAATAATTTACGTATCAGAGTTTCTAATAAAGAAAATTTTAAAGATTGCATGATTGGAACTGGCATTCCGCATAATGGAATGCCTGGCCATGAAGAATATATTCCTGGTCTTCAAAAAATTATGTCTGAGGTTTCAGGAATTAGAAGAATGGGAGCTGCATCACTTGATCTTGTATATGTTGCTGCTGGTAGGTTTGACGGTTATTGGGAAAAAAATCTGAAAATTATGGATATAGCTTCAGGTTCACTAATAGTTAAAGAGGCTGGAGGATCTGTTACTGACTTTGATGGAAAGGAAGATTACTTAAAGAGTGGAAAAATTGTTGCAACAAATTTTAAGATCCACAATAAACTTCTGTCAATGATCTGAATTTAATCTCACTCCTAATCTTGATAAAATTTTCTTCTCAAAATTCCAGAAATATTTAAGTTGTCCAAAAGGGATTGCTACTAATAATAATAAGATTTGATAGACAAAAAATAAAAAAATAATCCTTATGGGCCAAAATAAATATGGACTAGTATTAACTGGATTAATTCCAACAGAATCCATAAATTCAAATGTTACTACCAAAGAAAGAGATCCGGTAACTGCAAAAACAATCATGACAAGAACAAACTGATTAAAACTTTGAATATTAAGACGCTTAAATAATATCTCCATAAAACCAAGGTTTTTTTTATTCATATTCAAAGAAAAAATTGATTGATTATATGTACTATATAAGATAATTAAGCTGAAAAAATACAAAAAATATGAAAAAAGATATTCATCCAGATTACCATAATATAACTGTCGTTATGACTGACGGTACGAAGTTTCAGACAAGGTCTACTTGGGGCAAGGAAGGAGATACACTATCTTTGGATATTGATCCATTATCTCACCCTGCATGGACTGGAGGTCAACAAAAAATCCAAGACAAAGGTCAGGTAAGCAGATTTAAGAAGAGATTTAGCAATCTAAAAACCTAGCTGCCTTCCTCTTGAAAAATTAAATTTATCAACAATATGTAACTTATCAGTGATTTAACTGATAACTAATAAAAACGCCTAGCTTTATAAGTAGGCAATTAACTTTAATCGCTTAAGGAGGATTAAATTATGACAACTTATGATTTATCACCACTTTTAAGATCAAGTGTGGGATTTGATGTATTTGATAATATCTTCGACTCAGTTTTTAACTTAAATGAGTCAAATACTTCTTATCCTCCCTATAATATCTTAAAATCAGATAATAATTATACAATTAGTCTGGCAATTGCAGGATTTTCAAAAGATGAGATTGATGTCTCTCTTCAAGAAAATGAACTAGTAATTAAAGGAGTAGCAAAGGATCAGGATGAAAAGATTGAATTCTTACATCGAGGTATTGCAGGAAGAAATTTTGAAAGAAAGTTTAGACTTGCTGACACTATTAAAGTTTCTGATGCTAGCTATGAAGACGGACTTTTAAATATCTATTTAGAACGAGAAATTCCAGAGCACCAAAAACCTCGTAAAATAAAGATTAATAATAAAAGTTTCAAAAGCATTAATTAAACTTAAAAATAATTACAAGGAGCTTTATACTAGAGCTCCTTGTAAGGATTATGAAAGCAGTAACATTTAAAAATTTTGGCAACTCAGATGTCTTAGAAATCTCTGAAATTGAAATTCCTAAATTTTCTGAAGATGAAGTTTTAATAAAAGTCAAAGGAGCAGGGGTTAATAGACCTGATATTATTCAGCGACTAGGATTTTATCCTCCTCCCAAAGGAGCGTCAGAAATTTTAGGTCTAGAAGTTTCAGGCACCATTGTAGAAATAGGAAGAAATATTGACAAAAGTCTTATTGGAAAAGAAGTATGTGCGTTATTAACTGGTGGTGGATACGCGGAATATGTAGCCTGCAATATTTCAACTGTTCTTCCTGTCCCAGATGGAATACCTCTCCTAGATGCTTGTACAATTCCTGAAACATTCTTTACTGTATGGACAAATCTATTTGATCAAGGAGCCTTAAAAAAAGATGAATCTTTATTAATTCATGGGGGAGCAAGTGGTATTGGGTTAACGGCCATTTCAATGGCAAAAGCTTTAAATGTAAAATGTTTTGCCACTGTTGGATCTTCAGAAAAAAAAGATTTTATTGATAAGTTAAATATTGAAAGATGCATAAATTATCAAATTGAAGACTTTGAAAAGATTATTAAAAATGACTATTCAGGAGTTGACGTAATTTTAGATATTGTAGGTGGAGAATATTTTCAGAAAAACATAAATATTTTAAATAAATATGGAAGGCTTATAAATATAGCTTATCTAAAGGGTTCAAAAGTTGAGGTTGATTTAATTCCAATAATGCTAAAAAGATTATTAATATCAGGTTCAACTTTAAGAGTGAGAAGCAATAAGGAAAAGCAAGAAATAGCAAATCAATTAAGAGAGAATATTTGGCCTTTAATTGAGAATAAGACTATTGAGCTTTTCATAGATAAAAAATATGAATACATTAATGTAAGAGATGCCCATAAATATATGGAAAACAATAAGAATATAGGAAAAATATTATTAAAATTTTAGTATATCCTTTTAAAATGTATTAAATTCACATATAAGAGTTTCTTTAACAATCACGGGAAAAATAATGAATCTACCTCTAATGCCGAAAGCCACTGCCATTTGGCTTGTTGAAAATACATCACTATCTTTTAAACAGATAGCAAACTTTTGTGGGATGCATGAACTTGAGATAAAGGGTATTGCTGATGGTGAAGTTGGTGCTGGCATTAAAGGCCTCAATCCAATAACTAATAATCAATTAACCAAAGAAGAGATAGAAAGATGTTCAAATGATTCTGATTCAGATTTGCAGATCATTGAAAATGAGATCTCTGCCAAAACTGAACAATCAAAGAAAAAGAAGAAATACACTCCTTTATCAAAAAGACAGGATAGGCCTGATGCTGTATATTGGTTGATAAGAAATCATCCTGAATTAAAAGACTCACAGGTAGCTAAATTGGTAGGCAGTACAAAATCAACAATAGATGCTATTAGAAACAGAACTCATTGGAATATGTCTAATATCCGACCACAAGATCCAATAGGTCTAGGATTATGCAGACAAATTGAATTAGATGAAGCGTTGGCAAAAGCAGAACGATCCATGAAGAGAGCTCAAAAAAAGAAAGAAAAGGAAGAAAGAGAACGCTTAGCACAAGCAAATGAAGCTAATCAAGAAAATCTAGATTCTACACCTGTCTCAATTGAAGAGTAGATACCAAATTTAAGTTCAGTATGAGCAAGAAACCTTTAGTAAGCATCATTATGGGAAGCCAATCAGATTGGCCAACAATGAAAAATGCTTCAAAGATATTAAAATCTTTTAAGATAACTCATGAAGTAAAAATTATTTCTGCACACAGAACACCTAAAAGAATGTTTGAATTTGCAGAAAAGGCTGAGCAAAGAGGAATTAAAATTATAATTGCTGGCGCGGGAGGAGCAGCCCATCTTCCAGGTATGACAGCATCAATCTCTAACTTACCCATACTAGGAGTACCAATCGAATCAAAAAAATTAAAAGGCCTAGATAGTCTTTTATCAATTGCTCAGATGCCAGCTGGCATTCCAGTAGGATCACTAGCAGTGGGTGAAGCTGGAGCAATAAATGCTGCATTATTAGCAGTTTCTATTCTGGGTATTGAAAATAATTCTCTTCAAAATAAATATAAATTATGGAGAAGCAAACAAACTTCTTCCGTTTCAAAAAAACCATCTAAATGAAATTAAATACTCTCAAGCTTGGCATCATTGGAGGTGGGCAGCTTGGTATGTTTTTGGCTAAATCAGCAAAAAATATTAATATTGAAGCTCATGTTTATTCTAATACAAAAGATGCTCCAGCAAAAAAATATGCATCAAAAATGTATTATGGACCTTTTGAAGATTCCAAAAAATTAATTAATTTTTCCAAAAAAGTAGATGTAATTACTTATGAGTTTGAAAATGTATCTGTTGAATCATTAAAAAAAATTAATAAAACAAAAAATATATTCCCTCCTATCAATGCATTATCAATTAGCCAAAATAGAGAATTTGAAAAAAAGTTTTTTATAAAAAATAAAATTTCTCATGCAAAATCTTTTTTTCTAAATAAAAAAAAAGATCTTGATGATATTAAAAATAAAATTCGATTTCCTGTTATTCTAAAAACAAGCAGATTTGGATATGATGGAAAAGGTCAATTTATTGCAAATAGTTTTTATGAATTAAAAAAATATTGGAAAGATCTTAATTTTATCCCTTGTATAATTGAAAAAAAGATCAAACTAAAAAAAGAACTATCAGTTGTTTGTGTTCGTGACCAAAATAAAAAAATTTTTTGTTACCCAACTTTTAGAAATATACATAAGAATCACATTCTCTTTGAAACCTATTCACCATCAGGAATTAACAACAAATTAGAAAAAAAACTTATCAACATTT
Source organism: uncultured Pelagibacteraceae bacterium (assembly GCA_902634045.1). Lineage (GTDB taxonomy): Bacteria > Pseudomonadota > Alphaproteobacteria > Pelagibacterales > AG-422-B15 > CACPJE01. The sequence goes on along the minus strand of CACPJE010000003.1, from coordinate 38,648 downwards.
CAAAAAAAATAATAAAAAAATTAAATTATATTGGAGTACTCACAATTGAATTTTTTGTTGATAATAATAATAAAATTTATACAAATGAACTTGCCCCTAGAGTTCATAACTCAGGGCATATAACATTAGATAATTCAGACATTAATCAATTTGATCAACATATAAGAGCTGTTTGTGGCCTTAATTTAATTGACACAGTTAATTTAAATAAAGGGTTAATGCGAAATTTAATAGGTAGAGATATCAAATTAATAGCTAAGATTGCTAAAGAAAAAAGATATAAATCGTACTCAAAGGTAAAGAGATACTCATATAATAAGCAAGAAGTAAAAGATGGAAGAAAAATGGGACATCTCAACTTCATTAAGTCTTAAAATCTCTTAAAAAAATCTTTATTTCCTAGACAATATAGTCCTCGAATGCTACAAACGCCAAAATTTATTTATGCTCTTAAGGAGGGCAGAACAATAGTCGAAGTAAGTGTAAAAGATAATAATATTGAAGGTGCCCTTCGAATATTAAAGAAAAAAATGCAACGAGAAGGTGTTTTTAAAGAAATGAAAATGAGATCTTACTTTGAAAAACCAAGTCAAAAGAAGTTGAGAGAAAAAGCAGAGAATATTAGACGTTCTAGAAAAATGGCTAGAAGAAAAATCTACAGCTAAAGATTATAAAGACTTTACAATACCCTCAACCATTTTCTTTGCATCAGAAAACAACATCATAGTATTATCTCGATAAAATAGCTCATTATCAACCCCAGCATAACCCAACCCTCTACCTCTTTTTACAAATAGAACTGTGTTAGCTTTTTCAACATCAAGAATAGGCATTCCATAGATTGGTGAAGCAGGATCTGTTTTAGCTATTGGGTTAGTAACATCATTTGCACCAATCACAAATGCTACATCTGCCTGAGAAAACTCCGAATTTATATCTTCAAGCTCAAAGACTTCATCATAGGGTACATTTGCTTCTGCAAGTAAAACATTCATATGACCTGGCATTCTTCCTGCAACAGGATGAATTGCAAATGTCACCTTAACACCAGCATTTTTAAGTGCGTCAGTCATTTCTTTAATTGCATGCTGTGCTTGGGCAACTGCCATACCGTAACCCGGTACAATAATCACTGAACCAGCATTTTTCATTATAAAAGCAGCATCATCAGCACTTCCTTCTTTAACGGGTCTCTGCTCTACATCATTTGAAGTAGCTGAATCTTCTGCTCCAAATCCACCTAGAATTACACTAATGAAAGACCTGTTCATAGCTGCACACATTATGTATGAAAGTATTGCTCCTGATGATCCAACTAATGCGCCGGTAATAATCAAAGCAGTATTTCCAAGAGTAAACCCAATCCCAGCAGCAGCCCATCCGGAGTAAGAGTTTAACATAGAAACCACTACGGGCATATCTGCACCACCAATTGGGATAATAATTAAGAATCCAATTAAAAATGCTAATGCAATAATTATTAAATAAACGTATTGATCTTGATTGAAGCAAAAATAGACGATACCTGCAACAATCACCAGTCCTATAAGTAAGTTAAGTACATGCTGACCCTTGAAGACTATAGGTGCGCCAGACATAGTTCCTTGTAATTTACCAAAAGCGATTACTGAACCTGAAAATGTAATTGCTCCAATAACTGCACCAATTGACATCTCGATTAAACTAAGAGTTTTAATGTTATTTGGTTCACCAATTTTAAATGCTACAGGATCATAAAACGCTGCAAGAGCGACAAAAACAGCAGCTAAACCAACAAGACTATGAAATGCAGCAACTAATTGTGGCATAGCAGTCATCTCTATCTTTCTGGCAATAATAGATCCAAAAGTTCCACCAATTAAAATTGCTATTAAAACTAATGAAATAGTAAAAATTTCTTTAATGAAGAAATTAACAGAAAGCAATGTTGCCAAAACTGCAATCAACATCCCGAGCATCCCAAAAATATTACCTCTTCGGGAACTTTCTGGAGATGATAAACCTCTAAGGGCCATGATAAAGAAAATTCCTGAAACTACGTAAGCTACCGCAATTAGATTTGCATTAATCATCTAGTCTTTATCCTTTATTTTTGGCTTCTTTTTATACATTGTGAGCATCCTTTGAGTAACAAGGAAACCTCCAAAAATATTAACAGCAGCGAGTAACACAGCAATGAAACCAAAGCCTTTAGATAAAGAGCCTTCAAAAGTATTAGTTCCACTTGACACTAATGCAAATAGTCCGCCAACAATAATTACTGATGATATGGCATTTGTTACTGCCATTAAAGGAGTATGCAAAGCAGGAGTTACACTCCAAACAACATAGTAACCTACGAAAATAGAAAGTATAAAAATTGTTAGTCTGAATATATTTGGATCAATTACTTCCATTAATTTTTAAATCCTTCGTGAACTATTTCTCCATTTTTTGTTAAAGCGGTACCGATTATAATTTCATCTTCCCAGTCAATATTAATTTCCTTCGTTTCGTTATCAATAAGTATCATAAAAAAATTCAGCATATTTTTAGCAAATAAAGCTGAAGCATCTTGAGCAATTTCAGATGTAATATTTTTTGAACCCACCACTAAAACGCCATTAATGTCTGTTATCTCACCAGCTTCAGAAGGCTCGCAGTTACCACCACTCTCAGAGGCAAGATCTATTATAATTGATCCTGGTTTCATTGATTTCACTTGCTCTTCAGAGATAAGTATTGGGGCTTTCTTTCCAGGAATTAGAGCTGTACAAATAACAATATCTTGGCTTGATAGTGTTTGCGATATAAGTTCAGCTTGTTTTTGCCTAAATTCTTCACTCATTTCTTTTGCATATCCACCTGAAGTCTCTGCATCATTTAACTCATCGCTTTCAACCATTATAAATTTGCCTCCGAGACTCTCAACTTGCTCTTTAGCAGCAGGTCTAACATCCGTAGCTGAAACTATTGCCCCTAACCTTTTCGCAGTAGCAATAGCCTGCAGTCCAGCCACTCCTGCACCAAAAACCATTACTTTGGCAGGAGCTATAGTTCCTGCCGCTGTCATCATCATAGGAAAAGCTTTACTATACAATTTTGAAGCATTAATTACTGCTTTATAACCTGCTAAATTTGATTGGGATGATAAAATATCCATAGACTGTGCTCTAGTGATTCTAGGCATTAACTCCATTGCAAAAGAAATAATCTTATGGTTTTTTAGTTCTTGAAGTAAGTCTGCGTTGTTAAAAGGATCTAAAGAAGCTATTAAAATTGCATTTTCTTTAAATAATTTTATCTCACTATCTAAAGGCTTATTAACTTTAAAGACAACGTCTGCTCCTTTTATTATCTCTGAATCTTCAAAAATAATAGCTCCATTTTCTTCGTAATCAGAGTCAGCAAAATTAGATTTTAATCCTGCTCCTTTTTGGACATAAACCTCATGATTCATTTCACTAATTTTTTTTACAGTTTCAGGTGAGGCTGATACTCTTGAATCAGAACTGCCTTCATTTAAAACTACAATTTTCATTTGCTATATATTATTAAAGTAGAAAAAAAGCCATAGCAGCTAATATTAGAGCAATAGCTAAGGTTCCATAAAGAACAAACTTTGTATAGAGTGAATAAGTTTTTTTTTGCTCTGAAATGTCCATGATTGCTGATAATATATTGCTTAATTTTAATTTTAAAAGTTTTTTTTAATTATAACTTTTAATCATTTTATAAACCTTGTTTTACTGGGCCTTTGAAGGCTTTGAATGATCCCAATCTATGATAAGTGATCTAAGTGCAGCCACTAAAGCTAATGGCTGATCTACCATAATATGATGGTGAGCCTCAGGAATATTTATTATTGGAGATTTTTTATCCATTAGCTCGTGCATATATTTTGCACTCCTTCCAGGAAATATCACTGACTTTTCCCCTCTAAAAATTGCAACTCTACATCTTAATCTTTTAAGTTTTTTTCTAAATATTGATTGCCTTTCAGCAAAACTCTCTACATTAAAGATTTTCATATATTTTGGATCAAACTTCCATGTCCAACCATTTTTTACTTTTTTAATTGATTTTTCAGCAATAAATTCCATTGTATATGGAAGGGCATCACTTTGAGAGGGGACTAGCCTAAAACGTTCTTTAATTTCACTCAGATTTTTATAAACATTATTTGCTCTTATTTTTAGATCAAATTTTGGAGGGGTATTTGTTGGAGGCATAATTGCTGTATCAACAATTACCAACCCATAAAGTTCCTTCTTCATTATTGAAGCAGCAAGAACACTGCACATCCCACCAAGACTATGTCCAGCAATAATTGGTTTTTTTAACTTCTCCTTTTTACAAACGCCAACAATTTCTTCTCCCCAGGTCTCCATAGAATAATTTTTTCTCCAATCGCTATCTCCCATACCTCCCAAATTCATTGCAATTACTCTGTGAGTTTTAGAGAAATATGGTGCGATAAAACTCCACCAATCTGCATGCGCCATTCCACCATGTACAAACAATATACCAGGATTCTTTTTATCGCCCCATGCATTGTATACAATTTTAGAACCTTTTATTTTTACTGATAATTTTTGTGGCTCATCAGCAATTGCTTGTTGAAACCATTTAGGTGAATTTTTATCTTTCATAAATACTTTTTAAACTTTTGTTTTGAAGACTCAATAACTTTAAACAAAATTTCTGCAATTTCTGAAATACTTTTTGAACTTTGAAGTAAATCATTTCTAGTTTCAATTAAAGTATGAAGAATTCCATTTTGTAATCCGTGTCTATACATTGTATCTTCAATTAAGTTCCCTTCATAAGGCTGATTATCTCCAACCCTATATCCTTTTTTACTTAAAATCTCTATTAATATATCACTATACCGACGATCCTCATTTGAAAGAATACCAAATTTTATATTTCTTTTTTTCTTTTTATAATATGGATTAAATGAATGGAGAGAAATAATTAAATTAATTCCTTTTTTTTTTATTATATTGGATATTTCATTGTGATAACCATTATATATATGTTTTATTCTAAATCTTTTATCGCTACTTGATATTTTATAGTTTTGAATTATTTTTACACCGTGTGAAATACTAGAAATAAGAGTTGGATCCATAACTCCTCTATTTAAATCAATTAATAATCTTGAATAGTTTCCAGTTACTAAATAAGCATTAAGCTTTTTTGAAAGTTTCAAAGAAAGTTCTCTAACTCCAAGGTCATAAGCTATATGGCTTTTTATAAATTTATCAGATAAGCCTAAATTATTATATTCTTTAGGAATGAAGTTTGATGCATGGTCAGCAATAATTAATATAGAATGTCTATCTGACATAAAGTAATTGGTAGATATTATTAAAGTAAGATCTAGCCCTGGCGAGCTTTCATTCGAGGATTTCTTTTATTAATTACGTATAGTCTACCTTTTCTCTTAATAAGCTTATTATTCCGATCTCTAGTTTTGAGATTTTTAAGTGAACTTCTTACCTTCATTGCTGCTCCGGTACGGGAGCATTAGCCTCTTCTATTCTCTTTAACCTTACCTTCTCTTTACGAATAATATTTTTACGAGAACGTTTTTTGTTAAGCCTTGCTTCTCTGATTTTATTTGGTTTTTTCATAATTATATGAACGTCTTTTATATTACGAAATTACAAAAAACAACAAATTAAATGATTAATATTCTGCGAAAAATGGTGGGCACGGTTGGAATCGAACCAACAACCCCCACGATGTCAACGTGATGCTCTACCACTGAGCTACGTGCCCCCTCTTACTAGAAAATTTATAATATTTAAATACTAATATCTATAAATTCTGCATTATTTTGCCCAACGCTTTAAGCCATCAGGTGTAAAAAGATTATCTTCATGAGGAATATCGAGTCTCCAATTAACTTTGGGTACATCAGAAGACCTCACATTATTTAATATATATCTTCTTGTAGCAAAATCATAAGTGGCCGAATGAATCGAATTGCACATTGGTTCATCATAATAATTAATTTGCGGCAATTCTCTGTACCTCATAATATTAAGCTCTCCATCAAAAACATCTTCGGCTAGCATGTTATGGCTGTCATAATCAAAATACATAATTCGATGTGGTAAAATGTGTCGCTTTTCTTTTTTAAGATCGGCTCTCACAACATTTACTCTGACCAACTCATATCTTAAGAAATCTTGATTAACATGGAATGGAGTTAAAGTTTCCTCAACTTTTGCTTCGTGAAATTCATACGCATTATAAGGCATAAATCTTAGTTGCTCTCCTAAGTTGGTCCAATTGTATCTATCTTTTGCTCCATTAAAGCCATCAAATGAGTCTGTCGTAGTTAATCCTTGAGAAAAACTATTATAATTATCATATGCAATATCTGGCGCTCTCCTTACCCTTCTTGTTCCAGGGTTATACACCCAAGCTCTTCTTGGATTTTGAAGTGCATTTAGTGACTCTATAACTAACACTGCTCCATCAGCCAGTCTTGGAGGCTTTGTAACTTTTGACATTATCATGCCTTGTAATCCTTTATCACTGGATAAAAATGGATTCCAAAAGTTTCTTGCTATTGCTTTACCCGCTCCCATTGTTCTAGAGCCATCTGGATTAATTATGTAATAAGGAGATCCTCCTTCAATATCTACTCCTCTATATCTTAAAATATGATTCCACACATGATGAAGAGCCTCACTAGGATTTGGAAAGGGAATACTGCCTACTACTCCTTCAATGCCCTCGCCTTCATCTATCATGACTGCATTTTCAACTGTTAAATCTGATACTTCTTTTGGAACTGAACAGCTTCTTCTGGATTTATAAATATTCATCTTAAATGTTTCAGGATAAGTCTCAAACATTGCTATTTGACCTGCAGTGAGCACTCCTTCACCAAATTCCATATAATTTTTAAAAGTGATTGTAAAAAGAACAGGATCATTTTTAAATGGATTCACATATGAATTACTACTACTGTCAAACCCATCTACAGGGCCATTTATAGGCATTCTTTCTCCAATTTCATCAATCGAAACAATAACTTCAGCAATTAATATTGAAGGAAAAAATTGTAAACAAAGTAAAATGATAATATTTTTAAACATAAATTTTATGATATAAGAAAGCTTTTAGATAACAATATATAATTACTATATATAATTAAATTTATATGGAAAAAAATATTAGATTCTTAAATCGATTTGCAAATCATCTAGCGGATGAAGCAAGAAAAATATCTCTATTTTACTTTAAAAAAAAAATTAAAATAAACAATAAAAATAAAAATGATTTTGATCCCGTAACTGCTGCTGATATTGGAGTTCAAAAAAAAATAAATTCATTAATTAATAAACAGTTTCCTAACCATAGTATTCTTGGAGAAGAAGATAGTATAATTCAAAATAGTAAATTTGAATGGTGTATAGATCCAATTGATGGAACAAAATCATACATTCAAGGCGTGCCTCTTTGGGGAACTTTAATATCTCTTTCAAAAAATAATGAAATTATATTGGGTCTAGCAGATATACCTGCATTGGATGAAAGGTATGTTGGTCACTCAAAATTATCCTATAAGATTGTTAAAAATAAAAAAACTTTACTCCAAGTTAGAAGCACTAAAAAGCTAGGTGAGAGCATTCTTAACACAACATCTCCATACGTATTTGCAAATAAGAGTGATCAAAAAAGTTTTGAACGTCTTTCATTAAAAGTAAAATCTACAAGACTTGGTGGAGATTGTTATAGTTATTGCTTGTTGGCTGATGGGTTAATTGATATTGTTGTAGAAAGTGGTTTAAAGCCATGGGATATAAGGGCTTTAGTTCCCATAATAAAAAATGCAGGAGGAATAATAAATAGCTGGGAATCAAAAACAGTCTCAAGTGGTGGAAGAATAATTGCTGCTACAAATAAAGAATTATTTAAGAAAAGTCAGAAGGTTCTAAAAATGAAAAAACCCAGCCGTTAAAGCTGGGTTTTAGTAATTTAACTTTTAAAGTATTAACTGCCTAAAGCATCCATTACAGATTGTAATTTCATTGCTATAGACATATCTCCAGAGACTTTTAATTTCCCTTGCATAAATGCACTTGTACCATCAACTTCTCCAGATCTCATTTGTTCAAATGTTTCCATAGACATTGATAAGGTACAATCAGCATCTTTATCTTCATCGGATACGGTATTTGGATTAGACTTGCCATCCAAAAAAATGCATCCAGCACCTTCAAAATCAAATTTTACAGTTGCACCCAATCCAGTATCTTTTCCTTCAATACCTTTTTGAAATTCAGCTAATAAAGTTGCTACATCAGCCATATTATTATTCTCCATTATTTGTTAAGATTAGCAAATAAAACATTTTATAGGGTATATGACAATAATTTTTTTAAGCACTAAGTATTAAGGTATAATGGCAAGAAAACCAAAGTTCTGGGGCAAAGCTAAAAAAGAACTTTGCCTAAAAGATAAAAAATTAGGAAAGCTAATAAATAAATATCCAAAGGATTTTTTATATTCTAAATCTGACCCATTTAAAACTCTAGCTAGATCAATTATAGGTCAGCAAATTTCGGTAAAAGCAGCACAATCAGTTTGGGATAAATTTGAGCACAAATGTCAAAATGTTAATCCAAAAAAAGTAGCTAAACTTCACTACATGTCCCTAAAGTCTTGTGGCTTATCACGTCAAAAAATTAATTACTTAAAATGTTTATCAGATGCATTTATTAATAAGACATTAAATCCGAATACTTGGGTTAATCTGGAAGATGAAGAAATTATAACGCAACTAACTAAAATAAAAGGTATCGGGAGATGGACTGCAGAGATGTATTTAATATTTAATCTATGTCGACCAGATATATTTCCTGTAAAAGATATTGGTGTAATAAAAGGCATATGTAATTGTTATAATTTGAAATATCCAATTTCAGATCATCATGCTAAAACTCTCTCAGAAAAATGGAAGCCTTGGAGATCAGTTGCAACATGGTATTTATGGAGAAGTTTAGATCCTATACCAGTTGAATATTAAGATGAATAAAATCAAAATTACTTACGCATCAAAGTCTGAACATAATTTTGCACAAAGACTGGTAATTAAAACTATTGAACGAGCTACAGGAAGTAAAAAACTGGAAAAATTATATAAAGAATATTCAAAAGAAACAAATGACCCAAGATTTTTTTGGACAAATATTCTTAAAATTATGGATATTAAGATTACAAATAAATCAAAAGTTAATCTTGAAATACCGCCCTCAGGCCCATTGCTGCTAATATCTAATCATCCTTTTGGGATCATAGATGGATTAATACTATGCTCTTTAGCTTCTAAAGTTAGAAGTGATTTTAAAATTATGACACATGAGACATTAAAACTAATCCCTGAATTAGATAGATTTATTTTACCAATAGACTTTGGAGGAAAAGACAAAAAAACCATAAAAAATAACATAAAAACCACTAAGGAGGCGAAAGAGCACTTAATAAATAACGGATTGTTAATCATATTTCCCTCAGGGAGCGTATCAGTAGCTAAAAGTTTAAAAACAGAAGCTGAAGACGATAACTGGAAGCTATTTCCTGCAAAATTAATTCATCAAACTAAAGCTGATGTACTTCCAATTTATTTTGAAGGTAAAAATGGATTCTTATTTCATTTATTTGCATCAAAAATGAAGAACCAAACCCTTAAATATTCATCTTACATACATGAAACAAGAAGAAAGATTGGCAAAGAAATTATTATATATCCTGGTAAAAAAATAAAATATAAAGATATTCAATCTATTAAAGATAGAAATGAATTAACTAAATACTTAAAAAATCTAACGTATAGTCTCAAGCACTAAGAATATTAAAAGATGAAAGATACTGATCTGCTTATTTATACTTTTTATAGATTTATTGAGATAAAACAAAAGAAGAAGATTAAAATTGAGCTTGATAAATACTTCAAGAATAAATTGATACGTGGTACAATTCTACTTGCAAGCGAAGGAATTAATGCATCAATTTCTGGGACAAGAGAAGATCTATCAATCACTATTAGAAAAATAAAAAAGATTTTAGGTATCAAAAAATTAGATATCAAAATTAATAAAAATAAATTTTTACCCTTTAATCGAATAAAAGTGAGATTAAAGAAAGAAATAGTCTCACTTGGTATTGGAGAAATTGATGTTAATAAATTTAAAGGAAAACTTATCAAGCCATCAAATTGGAATAAATTAATTAATGAAAAAGATATTAAATTAATAGATACAAGAAATACTTATGAGATTGATATTGGTCAATTTAAGGGAGCCATAGATCCAGAAACAACTAATTTTCGTCAATTTCCTGATAAACTTAAAAAAATAGGAATTAAAAAGGATGATAAAATTGCAATGTATTGTACTGGTGGCATCAGATGTGAAAAAGCTTCTGCATATTTAACACTCAAAGGCTTTAAAGATGTTAATCAGCTAGAAGGGGGAATATTAAATTACTTAAGTTATGTAAAAAGTAAAAAGAAAGAAAATTTTTGGAAAGGTGAGTGTTTTGTATTTGATAGTCGTGTTACCGTAAATAATAATCTAAAAAAAGGGAAATACATTCAGTGTTACGGTTGTCGGCATCCGATTACAAAAGAAGACACAAAATTAGCAAGCTATAAAAGAGGTATATCTTGTAAATATTGCTATAAAAAAAGAAATAAAACCCAGAAAAACAGGTCAATTACCAGACAAAATCAAATTAATTTAGCTGAAAGCAAAGGCTTAGATCACGTATTCAAAAAAATAAAAATTAAATGATCTATTTCTTAGTTTTCTTTTTATTTCCTTTTTTTAAAAATCTTTTGTACTTACCCCAATCATCTGAAGAAATTATATACCCTATACAGTTTTTTGAACCACACTTACACTCATGATCTTTATAATCTTCTTTATCAAACTCATATCCATAATCATAGCTAAGCTCTTCTCCTATATTAATATTTTTTATTGAAGAGATCCAAATATGTCCTCTGGATATTTCTACTTCACAGTTTGGACTACATGAATGATTTATGTATCTAGCTTTATTATATTTTGGAGAGCCATCTATATCATATCTTTGATTGAGCTCAAAAATATATACAGATCCTGTTTTTTTAGAATGAAGATATTTTTTGATCCTTTTTTCTGACCTTTTATCTCCCTCAGATCTAGAAATTTTTTCTCCAATATATTCAATAATCCTAGTGTCTTTTCGAATCTGCTGAGTAGCAAATACACCTGATCCATGGACTTTCGATTTATTAACTCTCCACATTTATTTTTACACCCTATTTATGATTATTTTTTACAGTATTTTGTATTTCAAATCTATATATAGATTTATTAATAACAAATTATAATATATTATAATTTTAAAATATTTAATTTAAATTTAAATAATGAAGATAACAGTTGTTGGATTAGGATATGTTGGACTTTCTCTTTCAGTTTTATTATCTCAAAAATTTAATGTTTATGCACTAGATATAGACAAACAAAAAATAGATAAGTTAAATAAGAGACTATCTCCAGTTAAAGATAGTGAAATAAGTTCTTACTTGAAAAAAAAGAATTTACATCTTACTGCATCTTTGGATAAAGAAGAATGTTATAGAGGATCAAATTATATAATAATTGCTACTCCAACAGATTATGATAGAAATACCAACAAATTTAACACAAAAATTGTTAAAAAAGTAATAAATGAAGCGATCAACATTGAACCTAATGCAACAATAGTTATTAAATCTACTGTTCCTTTTGGCTTCACTGAACATATAAAAAGCAAACTTAAAAATAATAATATTTTCTTTTCCCCTGAATTTCTTCGAGAAAGCAAAGCTCTGTATGATAATCTTTACCCTTCAAGAATAATTATTGGAGACAATACTGAAAAGGCCAAGAAGTTTGGAATAATGTTAAAAGACTGCTCTTTAGGAAAGGATATTAAAATACTTAATATGAATTCAAATGAAGCTGAGGCAACTAAACTGTTTTCAAATACTTTTTTGGCTATGCGAATTTCTTTTTTTAATGAACTTGATAGTTTTTGTGAGGTAAATAGATTGAACCCACAAAGTATAATTGATGGGGTATGTCTAGATAACAGAATTGGTAACTTTTATAATAATCCTTCTTTTGGATATGGAGGATATTGTTTACCAAAGGATACACGGCAATTACTAAACAATTATAAAAAAATACCAAATAGTATTGTATCCGGAGTAGTGGAATCTAATAAAATAAGGAAAGAGTTTATTACGAATTCTATCTTAAAAAAACATCCTAATACTGTTGGTATATACAGACTTACAATGAAAACTGGATCAGATAACTTTAGAGAAAGTGCAGTTGTCGAAATAATGAATAGTCTTATTCAAAATAAAGTAAAAGTAATAATTTATGAGCCTTTTATAGAAAATAATACTTTTGAAAATATTACCTGCTATAGCAGTTTAGAAAAATTCATTGAGGACTCAGACATGATTATTGCTAACCGAATGTCAAAAGAAATAGAGCATATTAGGAATAAAATCTATACAAGAGATATATTTGGAGAAAATTAATTTTTATTATTTTTAAGCAATACCTTTTGGGAAAGCATTTCTTTGATCCCGTTGAGATCATTCAAGTTTATTAATTTTTCAGTTTCTGTTAATAGTTGTTGAAGTTCATCAAATTTTATAGATGTATCTTTTCCAAAGAAAATATTTTTATTTTTTGAAGGCTTTGCGCTCCCATCTACAAGAAGCTCTTCATAAAGTTTTTCTCCAGGTTTTAAACCCGTAATCTTGATCTCAATATCTCCATCTGGAAAGCTTTGATCTCGGACTTTCATGCCTCTCAGCTCAATCATTTTTCTTGCAAGATCAATTATTTTTATTGGCTTGCCCATATCTAAGTGAAAAATTTCCCCACCTTTAGCCATCAAAGAGGCCTGTAATATTAAGTTTACTGACTCGTGAACAGTCATAAAAAATCTTGTCACCTGTTTATCAGTTACCGTGACATAATTACCGTCTTCTATTTGCTTGTTAAACTTATTAATTACTGAACCTGAAGATCCAAGTACATTTCCAAATCGAACGATTGAATAAACAACTGAGGAATTATCTCGGTCTGAATATGCCTGTACTATCATTTCTGATAATCTTTTTGTTGCACCCATAATACTCGTTGGTCTTACAGCCTTGTCACTAGAGATTAGAGTAAATTTCTTGATTTTTAATTCTTCAGTTAATTCAACAACATTTAAGGTTCCAAAAAAATTATTTAATAATGCCTCAATTATATTTTCCTCTACCATATCTACATGTTTATAGGCTGCTGCATGAAAAACATAATCTGGTTCATGAGTAACAAATAAATTTTTTAAAAGGGGTTTGTTATTTATTGAAGATAAACTAAAGAATAAATCAACATTTAAACTGTTTGAATCTAATATTGTAATTAATTGTTCCTTAATCTTATAAAGATTGAACTCGCTATTATCTAATAAAATAATTTTTTTTGGTTTTTGAATTATAATCTGTTTACATAATTCACCACCTATTGATCCACCTGCGCCAGTAATTAAAATTACTTTATTTTTTAATTCATTACCATTTTGATCAATGACTATCTCTCTTTCTATAAGATCATTAATATTAAGATTTTTAATGTCATTAATTGTTATTTTTTCATCAATAAGGTCTGCTAAGCTGGGTAAAATTCGAATATCAATATTAAAACTCTCACACTTGGAGATAATGCTTCTCTTTTGGCCAATAGTCAGAGAAGGTATTGCAATAATAATGCAATCAATTCTGTTATTTAATATAAAATTTTCTGTCTCTTTGTAGGATAGAACTTTTAGTCCTGATATACTCTTACCTATCTTGTCTTTATCATCATCTAAAAATGCTTTAACTTGAAACTCATTTTCTTGATTTATTGAATTTAAAAGTTGATACCCAGCTATCCCAGCACCATATATAATAACATTTTTATTTTTCTTACTATTAGTATTAATAGATTGATAAACAATATTAATTCTTATTATACAAATTAAAAAACAAAAAATAATTGGCTGTATTAATGCTATTGATCTAGGAACACCAATTTTGACAATTGATAGTAACACAAAAAGAATAACACCATAAATTACAGAACAAATGATAATTCTAGAAAGGGATACTAAGTCTGTATATTTTAAAATTGAGTCATATACTCTTCCAAAAAAAAAGATTGGGATAAATATCAGTGAACAAAATAAGTAAATATATAAACTCTTTGGTTCGTAACCAGGGTTGTATATAAATGGCACATAATAACTTTCAAGCCTGATAGAATAAGCTATAAAAGTTGAAAACAAGGAAATAATTAAATCTAAGATCAAAATTGAACTCAAACTTCTTTTTGAGATATTTCTTATAAGTCTGATCATAAATATATTTTTTTGATTTATTTAATATCAGGCTATAATTCTTAAAACTTGAAAAGCTTCGGCATATTTACATCCATTCTGACTACCTCTAAATCTTGCAAGAGCTTCAGAAGCATCAATTGATCTTGATGGAGTTTGGTCATTTATCTGAGATTTATAAATACTTAATGCTTTTTTTTTGGAAACTATTTGTTTATCAATATTAAAGAAAACAGTTGGTTGAAATGTTGCTTCTACTGAAGGTACATTCCAATGTGTTTCAGACAGTGTCTCATAAATAAGCACATTTTTTGGAAATTTTTTAGATACAGGTCTGCATGCAACTGCGCAAGCATCAAAGATAACTCTATGATCAATATGCCTGTCTGGAAAAGGAATAAAAACTGTATCAGGATTTATTTTTGACATGAATCCAGAAATTTGATTATTCAAATCTACTGTTGCTACTTCTCTTACTTTAGTTGCTGGGATATTAAGAAATTTATATTTTTTTACTCCCAAATAATTAAAAACTTTTTCTGACTCCTTTATAGTCTTTTGATAGCTTTTTTGAGTATATATAGGTGGAGTATGACCTGAAACGACCAAGACTGATACATCTACTTTACTTGAAGATAGTCTTTTGATCGTTCCCCCAACTCCTAAAGTTTCATCATCAGGATGAGGGGCTATTATTAATGCTTTTTTAATTTTTGATATCATATTCTATACATTTTTAATTTGGGAAGAGGGACTAAAACTGTAAGATTTTTTAATTTATCTTTTTTTAACATTTTTATTATATCTGAAAAAAAGTTCCACGCAAAAACTATTACTATATCTGGATGTTTTTTTTGCAAAGTTTTCCTATCTAATATTTTTATTTTTGATCTAGGCATGTATCTGTTTATCTTTAAAGGATTATCTTCCACTATGTATGATAATTTATCATATAAATCTAAGGTCTTAATAATAAGTGAAGCCTTTGTTGGAGCTCCATATCCACAAATAATTTTTTTTTCTTTATTGCTTTTATCTATGATCAAATTGATTGCATTCATGCTTGTTTTTATTTCTGATACCCATTTTTTTACCAAAACTTCATTATTTATCATAGATTCATTTTCTTTTTGTAAAAAATAATTAGCTTTGTAAAACAATTTCTTTTTAAAATCTTTTTTACATAAAATCCTAAGTGATCCACCTTGAACTTTGTTAGTACTTATTTCAACTATGCTAAACCCAATTCTTTGCAAAAAAATTATTAATGGCTTAGCATGATGGTAGTCAAGATGCTCGTGATAAATAGTATCAAAATAATTATTTTCCATAACTTTAAGAAAATAACCAACTTCAAAACAGAAAAAACCGTCTTTTTTTAATAAAAAGAAAATATTTTTCATTACCTCATTTAGATTACTCACGTGAGCAAGCACATTATGACTTGTAATGTAATCAATTTCACCATGGATGCTTTTAATCTTTCTTGCAGATTTGTTATCAAAAAATTCATTATAAGTCTTGATTCCTTTATTGTTAGCAAGTTTCGAAGGAAGCTTTGCAGGATCAATTCCAATAACATTCATTTTTTTCTTTTTAAAATATGATAAACATGTTCCATCGTTGGAACCAATGTCTAATACCTTGTCTCCTTTCTTAAGTGAGCAATTTTTAATTGACCAATCAGCATATTTACTGAGGTGATTATGAAATGATTTTCCTATCCCACTTAAATAAGTATAGTTTGTTGCATATAAAATTGATTTAGAAACCTCATAACCTAATTGGAAATGTTCACACTCAGAGCACTGATAAACTAAAAGAGGATACTTTTTTGCTTTCAAGGATAATTTTTCATTTCTTAAAAGATTATTTCCAATTGGAACAGATCCAAAATTAATTATTAGCTTCAGATTATTAGAAAAGCATAATCTACATTTTTTAATATCTTTTGATTTCATACATTTAAAGTGCAATTATAGCACAATCACTTAGAAAATTTATCAAGTAGCAAGCTAATATTTTCAGAGTTAACAAAATCAACTCTTACTGTATCTTTTTCATAAGTTTCTTGATCTCTTGGATTCTTACTACTTACTATGAGTTGAGTTTTTATTGGAAAATACGTTGCATGTATTTCCATTGGAGGAGTAAATATATTTTCACCTTTTTTGATTTTCAGGTATTTAATTTCATCATTGTTAATATCTTTATAAAAATAATCAATTTCTCCCTCTAGAACGAACATATAATGAAAATCAGAGAGATGATAATGATTTGACCTAATGGAATTTGCATTACAGGTAATCAAAGATACATTACTAATTTCTGAATCAACAATGGATA
Source organism: uncultured Pelagibacteraceae bacterium (assembly GCA_902634045.1). GTDB lineage: Bacteria > Pseudomonadota > Alphaproteobacteria > Pelagibacterales > AG-422-B15 > CACPJE01. The sequence continues at coordinate 21,878 of CACPJE010000003.1, read as the reverse complement.
TAATACTACCTCTATCATCTTTACTTCTAATAGAATTATTAATCAGGGTAGATTTATTTAATAAAACTTCATTCATAAGCTATTTATTATAATTTTTATAGATTTTCCAAATATATTCAAGATCAGTTAGCTTTTTCCTGACTACTTTATTTCTTTTTTCTTGAGAATTTATCCAAACACTAGGCTGCTGTTTAAATAATGTTTCAAATGAATTACTTTCATCTATTTTCTTTATTTCAACTTTTTCTCCCTTTTTATATTTTATTATCCTTTTACCAGGTCTTCCGTAAAAAAAAGGTTTAAACTGATAACTTTCTTTATTCTGTAAATCAAATGAAACAAAATTTTTATAAGATCTACTGATACCAAATTTTATTTCAACTATTAAGTTATTATTGACAAATCGTATCTCAAAAAGTTCTTTTTTTCTATCTTGATAATTTATGATTTTAATATTTTCAAATTTAATATTTAGACCCAGCTCATGTATCAAATTCAAAGGGTAACATCCGATATCATACAAATTAATTGGAAAACTAGTTTCATTATTTCTAAATGATTTCTCAGGAAAAGAGGGTATTGTAAAATAAATTTTAATTTTCTTAATAAGGTTTTTATTCTTTCTCCAGATTTTCTTAAATTCCTTATATTGTTTGGAATAGTTATACATTAAAGATTCTGTAAAAAAAAATTTTTTACCATTAAATTTTTTTATTATTTGATCTAGCTCCTGAGTATAAATAAATATTGGTTTTTCGATTATCAAGCTAAATTTATTTTCTAAAATTTCTTTAGCTTGCCTAAAATGTACATTGGGTGGAGAACATAATATAAATATAGTTTTCTTTGGTACATTGTTTAAGGCTGACTTTAAACTTTTATATTTATTATATTTAAATTTTGGTATGTTTTTTTTTGTTACTATTCCAGCTATTTTAAATTGTTGATGTTCAAGAACTGGAAGTATTTTGCTCTCTGCATGATTTCCAAAGCCAACAAGACAAAAAATGTTTTTTTTCAAATTATTATTTTTCTTTAATTATTATTTTTCTAAATACGAAATAAAAAATTGGAGTTACCAGAATAGATGAGATCAAAAATGAATATTCATCAGAAATATCTCCATTTCTGATAACTAAATGACATAATATAATTAAGATAGCATTTATAAGTTGATTAAGGAGATAAGATTTATTTTTAAAATAATAATATGATTTATGATACAGGTGATGATAGTTTCTAGTTAACAAGTTTTCCTTCATATAAAGCCTTAAAAGGACTACATAAAATACATCAAAACATGGAAGAGCAAGAAAAGAAGCAAAGTATAAGAAGTTAAAGTCACCTAATAAATATGAATTTGTAATTATATAAGTACAGTAAGAACCTACTATAAAGCATCCTGCATCTCCAAAAAAAATATTATTTGATTTAAAATTAAAAAATGAGAAGCCCAAAATGAATCCTATAATAAGATATGCTTGGGGAACTAAATTTTTATCTTTTGAGAAAGCAAACAAAATTGTTAATGCAAAGAGTATTATAAGAGTTGATAAATTTAAATCTAAACCATCATAAAAATTAAATATATTTGTTAAAAAAATATTGAATATACCAGAAATAATAACAAATAAGATATACTCATACCCGAATTGAATTGAAGAGCTTTCTAATGCAAGTATTGATATAATTGCACCTAAAAAAAATTGAAGGAAAAATCTTACTGTAGCGGGTAAAGATTTAATATCATCTATCCAATAAATGAATGAAAGAATAAAAATTGAAATATACAAAAAAATACTTAATTCAAATATTACAGCATAAACTAATAAAAAAACTGATAATAATATTCCAAATCCAGTTGGTATTTTTATTCCATTAAACTTAAAATTCCATATTTTTTTATAGAAAAAACATATTATAAAACTCATAATTAAAGAAACACCAAAAACACTAAAATTAATCATATTGCCTTTATAAACGTCTTCACAATTAATTCAGACAAAAAATTTTCTTGATAAAATTTAAATCCATTACACCCCATTTTTAGTCTTTCTTCTCCATCTATTGATTTTGCAAGTATAAAGGTGTTAATCACATTTTGAATTGTCATGCTCTCACATGTCAGCCCACTATTTGTTCCAATAACTAGTTCTTTTGATGCTCCTTCAGAAATACAAATCACAGGTTTTTTTGATTGAAAGTATGTCTGTATTTTACTTGGCAATATTAATGATTGTCTACCAATAGAATTTAAACTTAAAATAAAATAGTCAGTATTTTTAGTTATCTCCTCTAGATCTTTACCAGTAATCCAACCATGCCAATAAATGTTTCTTTTATTATACCTATTAGAAAACTCATCTAAATAAGCTCCATTACCACATAAGTTTAAAATATAATCATCTTCATTCAAATTACTGAAAGCCTCTAAGATAAGTTCAAGGCTTTGCGCTTTCCCAATATTTCCTGTATATGAAAAAACTAAAGGTCTATTATTGTGCGAATTTAAAATAACTTTATTTTCTAAATTTTTTCTAACTGGATTATATAATGTAACAATTTTCTTATTTGGCAATTGATCTTTAAGGTATTTAGAAAGCATTTCAGATTCAGCAAATAAAATATCACAAAATTTCCACATCTTGTTTTGGAAGAAGGTAATCATTTTTCTTAAAAATTTATTTTTTAAACCAACAGTAGTTTCAATTGCCTCGGGCCAAATATCTTGAATCCATTGTGATGAAGTAACATTTAATAGCTTGGACGCAATATAACCTATGTATCCAACAAAAACTGGGGAACCACAAAATGTTATGATATGATCATACTTTTTTCTGTTAAATAAACTAAAAAAAATGAAATATATAAATGAAGTAAAAAAAAAGGATAAATAAAATAATAGAATCGATGTAACTGAATTGGAAAGTCTGGGTATTACAGGCAGTCTAGTAATATCAATTTTATTATTTGTTTCATTATATGGACCAATGATAGAAAAATTATCATAAAACCGATATTTTCTATAGTTTGGTAAAGATGTTATGACTTTAACTACCTCAACTTCTTCACTTTTCTGTAAATCATCTACAAATGTATTAATAGGAAAAGGCTCTGGATTATAGAAAGGAGTAAAAACAATAATTTTTTTTTTTACTATGTTCTTTTTTTCCATGTATCTCTATTTACTACATCAATATAACTTAAAATTGTACGAACTACTTGCTTTGACAAATTTAAATTTTTATAATCCTGAATATCATCAAATGAATTTTTATTATTTTTATGATGACTAACAGTTATGTTGATAGACTCTAAAGCTCTTTTAGAACTTACACCTGATAGAATCACTGATCCATGATCCATTCCTTCAGGTCTTTCATGGGCATTTCTTAGGTTAACAGCAGGAAATTTTAGTATTGATGACTCTTCTGTAATCGTCCCACTATCTGAAAGAACACAAAAAGCATTTTGTTGAAGAGAAATATAATCAAAAAATCCGAAAGGTTTTAGAAAAAGTATATTTTTTGAATTTTTGATTTTAGCACTATCTAATTTTTTTTGAGTCCTTGGATGTGTGGAAACAATTATTGGGTGGTTATAAGCCTTGTTAATATCTTTTAACATTTTTATTAAGTTTAAAAAATTTTCATTATCATCAATATTCTCCTCTCTATGAATGCTAATAATAAAATATTTTTTCTTATTTAAATTCAACTTTTTCAGAATTGATGACTTTTTAATATCATTTTTAAAATAGTCTAATACTTCATACATATGTGACCCCGTTTTGAATATCTTATCTGACCTTATACCTTCATTAATAAGATACCTTCTTGCATGCTCAGTAAGAGTAAAGTTTACATCGCTAATATGATCAACAATTTTTCTATTAATTTCCTCAGGTACCCTAGAGTCAAAGCTTCTATTTCCAGCTTCAAAGTGGAAAATTGGAATTTTTTTTCTTTTTGCAGCAATAGAAGAAAGGCATGAATTAGTATCACCATATAGAATTAGCGCGTCAGGTTTTACTTTATCAATAATTTTGTCAGACTTAGATATTATATTTCCAATTGTTTCTGCAGCAGATTTTTTCGCAGTATCAAGAAAATAGTCTGGCTTTCTAACTTTTAAATCACTAAAAAAAATTTCATTAAGCTCATAGTCATAATTTTGCCCTGTATGTACTAATGAATGGTCAAAATGAATATCTAACTCACCAATAACCTTACTCATCTTTATAATTTCAGGTCGTGTGCCTAAAATAGTCATAATTTTGGTCATTTCTTTAGCGCCTCATTGACAAAATCTAATTTATTTAAAATTTCAATTGTTTCTTTTACATTTAAATTCTTTGTGGAGTTTGAATTATAATCTTCAATATGCGAGACTCCTTTTGCGCCTTTGATGAAAAACTCATCATAATTAAGAGATCTCATGTCTGCTTTAATTTGAAAATAATTTTTAGTTTCTTTTGCTCTAGCTAACTCTTCTCTAGAAACTAAGGTCTCATAAAGTTTTTCACCATGACGTGTTCCGATAATTTGGGTCTTTATATTAGAATTAAAAATCTCTTTCAATGCATCAACAAGATTTTGAATTGTTACTGAATTGGCTTTTTTTACAAATATATCACCTGATTTTGCTGTTTTAAATGCTTTAAAAACTAATGAAATAGAATCTTCTAATGACATTAAAAATCTTGTCATATTTGGATCAGTAATTGTTATAGGTTTATTATTCAAAATTTGATTAATGAATAGTGGTATAACAGAACCTCTAGACCCCATTACGTTGCCATACCTAGTTGCACAAAGTATAGTTTTTGAAGACTCTAACCTTGATTTAGAAATGATTATTTTTTCTGCTATAGCTTTTGTTAAACCCATTGAGTTTACTGGATAAACAGCCTTGTCTGTACTTAATAAGACTAAAGTTTTTACTTTGCTATAAATTGAACTACTTACTACATTTTCAGTTCCATTAATATTTGTTTTAACTGCTTCGAGGGGATAAAATTCACATGATGGAACCTGTTTTAAGGCAGCAGCATGAAAAACATAATCGACGTTCTCAAAGGCATCAATTATGCTTGATTGATCTCTTACATCTCCAATATAAAACTTTACTCTCTTATCATTGATTTGCAGTCTTAAATCTTCTTGTTTTTTTTCATCTCTACTTAAAATTCTAACTTCTGAAAATTTATTTTCTTTTATTAGATAGCGCAGCATTTTCTTTCCAAAAGATCCTGTGCCACCAGTAATTAAATAGATGTGATTTTTATTAAAAGTCATTAATTTAAAGGTATTCTTATGTATACTTTATTAAAGTATTTAAGTATTAGTATCAACTAAAATTCTTTTAATATAAAATTTGTAAGTAAATGCCAAAAAACAAAAATGTATTGGTTACAGGTGGGGCAGGATATATTGGTAGTCATACCTGCAAGATTTTAAAATCTAATAATTTTAACCCCGTCTCTTATGATAATTTATCAAGTGGTAAAAAAAAATTTGTTAAGTGGGGACCATTAGTAATTGGTGAATTGGGTGATAAAAACAAAATTATAAAAACAATAAAAAAATATAAAATTGAAGCTATTATTCATCTCGCTGCAAAGTCAATTGTTGAAGATTCTGAATTAAATAAAAATAGCTATTTCATTAATAATTTACATGGAACTATCACTTTATTAGAAGCGATGAGAGAATGTAAAATTAAAAAGATTATTTTCTCAAGTACCGCTGCAGTCTATGGAGAATCAACAACATTTAAAATTAAAGAATCTCATAAGTTATCTCCTATTAATATTTATGGCTTAACTAAATTAATGTGTGAAAATTTTATTAAAACAATGAAACAAATAGATCACTTAGATTATATTATACTGAGATATTTCAATGCATCAGGTAGTGATTATGTTAGCAATATCGGAGAATTACATGACCCAGAAACTCATCTCATTCCTAAATTAAGTATAGCTTTCTGTCTAAAAACTAACTTTTACATCTATGGAAATAATTATAAAACTCAGGATGGAACATGCATAAGAGATTTTATTCACGTATTAGATATTGCAGAAGCACATGTTATTTCTTTGAAACATATACTAAAGAATAATATAGCAGAAACTTATAATTTAGGTACTGGGGAAGGATATTCTATAAAAAAAATAATCAATATTTTTGAAGAAATTACTAAAACTAAGATTAAAATTGAATATGCTAAAGAAAGAATAAATGATCCAAGAAAATTAGTTGCAGACCCCAAAAAATTTAATCTACAATTCAATTGGAAAGCAAGAAAAAGTAGTCTTCATAAGATAATCTACAGTGAATTAGCGTGGAGAAAAAAACAACTCAAAATTAAGTAATCTATTTAAATTTCTGACAGCATCTTTTCCCAAGACTTTATTTTGTAGTCAAATTTTTTTCTAAAATTTGAAGTATTAAGAGATCTATCTATTACAACTTTTATATTTTCATTTATTTTAATTTTTTTCCCGTAAAATATTGCAAATTTTTGAAGAAGATCATACTTATTTATTTTGTTAGAACCAATATTGTATAGACCTCTTATATTGGGTGTTAAAAGGAAATAATCTCGAATAATTTTACCTAATTCTACAGCAGTTATTCCTGAAAAGATTGCATTTTTATAACCCTCACAATCTTCTTTTTGATTTAGAAACCACTCTAAAAGTCCATACTGCGTATTAATTTCTTTTCCTACAGTTGATGTTCTTAAAACTAAGTTATTTTTTTTTACTGACTCAGCTTCTATCTTTGAGAGTCCATAAATATCATTTGCATCTGGTATATCTTTCTCTGAGTAATTTCCTTTTTTCCCATCATATACACAATCCGTACTTATATGAATAAATCTTGATTCAATTTCAGTTGCTAGAGAAGAAATGTATTTAGGAAAAGAAGAATTAACTTTTATAAAATTATCTTCAGAAAATTGATCTTTTAAATGTTTAGTAATTCCTAAACAATTAATTATTAAATCAGGTTTCTCTTCGTAGATGAAATCATATATAGAATCATCAGATAACACATTAAATCTATATAAGTTCTGCTTAGGATTTTTATTAAAGTAAGTGTTATTACAAAAAGTGCCTAGTAATCTAATTGATCTATCTTTTTCAAATACTGATTTAATGCTATTACCAATAAGTCCTGAAGCACCTAAGATGATTATTTTCATTTAAAGCCATTCTTTATTAACTTGTTTTTTTTCAAAAAAACTTCCAATGATAGTTATGCGAACAAACAGTTTGTAGAGTTGAAATGAATAAAGTGAACGATATCTATCAGTATTGTAAAGAAAGTTCATTATCAAAAATGATAAAAAATTGAAAAATAAGCCTATAAGTTTGAATAAAACTATTAAAATAATATTTTTTTTTGGTGCACGCATACCAAGCTTACCCAGATAACTAAGAATTTTATATTCTTTCATATGCTCCACAATTATCTCGTTGCTATTTTCTTTATTTTTTGATGCAATCTTATCTAAGTTATATGGGTAAAACAAAAAAAAATAAGTCTTGGCAAATGATTGGAGCTTTTTATGATAAAGCTTTAGTGGAGTACTATCTTGATGTATTACAGTTGCTTGATTAGTTATAATTTTAAAACCACTACACAATGCATCTATAGAGAATTGTAAGTCTTCAAAGCCGTAAGTATTGAATTCTTCATTAAATTCTAAGCTATTATCAATTAAAATATTTTTTTTAAATGACATATTCATTACTACAATATTATGTAAATTTAAGCTTTTTGATGAAATATAATTTTTATCAAATTTTCTATGACCTTCATCTCTAAATTTAAAATAATTTGATTTATTTATTAAATCTGGTTTATACTTTACCATTCCACAAATTAGAATTTTCTCATGATTAAGTCTTGTGAGGGAATAATAATGATTTTTTAAGAAATTTTCACATGGCAAACAATCATCGTCCATGATAATTATATTTTCTGAATTTGCTTTCGATATTCCAAAATTTCTTTTTACGCTTACATAGTCTCGAGTATCAAATATTTTGTAATTTAAGTTTTCGCTAGAACTATTATTTAAATCTTTTTCTAGACTAGATCGACTTTTACTGTCTACAAAAATAAGTTCTGTAGAAATATTTTCTTTCTTAGATTGATCACTAATTACATTATAAATCTGCTTAGCATAATCATCTCTTTTGTAAAATGGGATCACAACAGAAATGTCATATTTCATTACTTTACTGACTCCTTATTTTAATTATTAATTTTACAGGTAAGCATAATGATACTAATAATTTAATTATATGTAATATTTTTGACATATTGAATATTTCTCTAAAAGCAGCAAATCTTTTTCCCTCTAAAATAAAAATTATAGCCTTATAAAACAAGACATTATTTTTGAATAATTCAAAATTCTTGTTCTTAAAAAAAATTTCTTTTTTCTTTAATTTATCTAAAAGAATTAATAGCTCAATCGAGTTTAACTTTGTTTTTTTATAGGTAAGATTATTTTCATGCCATCTATAATAAGTTAGCGGTTCATTAATTCCGCCCAATTTAGAAATTATTGATAATCTTATCACTAAATCAAAATCTCCAATAATTTCATATTGAGGATTAAATACAAAATCAAGTTTTTTGATAGTACTTTTCCTCACAATTAAAGATGACATTGTAATGAAATCTTTTTCAAATAATTGTTTTAATACCTCACCTGAGTATATATTTTTAAATGCTATATGTTTTTTTTTTGATTTTCTTTCATTTATTATCCATGAGTTTGTGCAAGAAAATCCTACTTCATTATCCTCAAATAATTTTATTTGTTTTTCTAGCTTATTTTCATCCCACCAATCATCTACATCTAAAAATGCAATCAATTCTCCACTGCATTTTTCTAACCCTTTATTTCTTGCCTCATACTGAGATGTATGGGATTGTGACTTAAAATATTGAATGCGATGATCTTTATAATTTTTAATTATTTTCTCTGAATTATCAGTTGATTCATTATCCCAAAAAATGAGCTCCCAATCATTGTATGTTTGATTAATTACTGAATTAATCGCTTCTTCCAAATACTTTTCACCATTAAAACAATTCATTAATATTGAAACAAATGGTTTAGACATAAAAAAATAATTTAATTAATTTTAATTAGACGTTACTCTAACCATGGGATTTTTTTTGATATCCACATTTCTTCTAGTGTATCTTTATCTCTTTTAGTATCCATACATTGCCAAAAATTATTGTGTTTGTAAGCTACTAATTGATTTATCTCTACGAGTTTCTCTAATGGTTCCCTTTCAAGCATAATCTCATCACCGCCAATAAAGTCGAATATATCTCTTTCAAATACAAAGAAGCCCCCGTTAATCCAGCCTTTTTGAAGTCTTGGTTTTTCTGCAAAATTAGTAACATTTATTCCATCTAATTCTAACTCACCAAATCTTACGGGGGGTCGGACAGCACTTAAAGTTGCCAATTTTTTGCTAGCTGAATGGTGATCAACAAGATCATCTATTCTAATATTTGATATTCCATCACCATATGTCATCAAAAATTTACTTTCTTTAATTTCATCTTTTGCTCTTTTTACTCTTCCTCCAGTCATAGTTTTTTCTCCTGTATACAAGAGAGTAATTTTCCATACATCTGAAGAATTGTTAGCATTAAACTGAAATTCTAATTCTACTTTTATCTCAGATAGAGTTTTAATATTTTTAGATTTTTCTTTAAAGTAATCATTAATGATATTAGATTTATAGCCTGTAGCTACCACAAATTCCTTGTACCCATACTTTGCATATAAGCTCATAATGTGAACAATTATTGGTATATTTCCTATGGGGACCATAGGTTTTGGAATTTCATTTGTGTATTCTGATAATCGGGTACCAAAACCCCCAGCTAAAATAAGGACTTTCATATTAATAGATTTTTTTGTTTAAGATATTTTAAATAATTCATTATTTAATTGATTCATCTTTATACTATTTTCTAAAAATTTAAGTCTCATCCATTTATTTGAAGCCCTAAAGTCATTTGGAATTTCTAATGAATTCACGCATTCAATTAAATCAGTTATTGATTTATAAGCATCAAATTTGGGGTAATACTTTGAGCCTGAAAGAGATTCGTATAAACTAAAATCCACTTTATAAGATCTTGAATCAACTGCCTTATCTGTTGCTATAGAAAGCTTTGAATTTGGAACACTGTCGACAACAAATTTTGCAAAATCTCTGACTTGAAATGTAAATTCTTTACTTCCTACATTAATTGGCAAAAAACTATTCTGATCTTGATAATCTATTGACCACCTAATAGCTCGTGACATATCTTGCACGTGTACAAGAGGTCTCCAAGGAGTTCCATCACTCAAAACCTCGACATGCTTATTAATAATTGCTGAAGCAACAAGATCATTTAAAACTAAATCCAACCTGAGACTTGGACTTGATCCACATGCTGTTGCGAAGCGCAATGCTAAAACATTAAATTTATCTGATGAAATATTTTTTAGTTCTGATTCTGCCCAAACTTTTGACTTAGCATACTCTGTCATCGGACTTAATTCAGATGATTCGTTTGGAAAATTATTATCTGACATACCATACATGCTGCAACTTGAGGCAAAAATAAATTTTTCTATCCCTCTATTTTTTGCCTCTATAGCTACTTTCAAACAAAACTCTGCATTGATCTGATGAGTTACATTTGCAAATCTTTTTCCCATCGGATCATTAGAAACTGCAGCGAGATATATAACTGCATCATATTTAATATCCCAAATGTCTTCATTTAAAATCTCTTTTCTAATATCTCCTATCACTTGCCTTTTTATGAATTTTTTTTGTAGATTAAAACTTTCTTCATTGCCAAACCAATTGGCATCTACACCATAAATATCTATATTTTCTTCATAAAGAAATCTATTTAGAACACATCCTACATAGCCAAGATTGCCAATTACTAGTATTTTTTTATTATTCAATTTTTAATTCTCAATTTTTCTAACGTATCAGATATGCCTTCTCTAATACTTACTTTTGGAACAATACCCATATTATCTATTAGTTTATTTGATATTTTAAATCTAGGTAGTTTTTTTAACAATTTAATCCTTCTCGCTAATTCTTTATCAGAAATCTTTTTATTTTGAACATATATAGTTGGATTGTCTCTTTTCTTCATAAACTCTTCTCTGACTAGGCTAGCAATCTCTAACATGCTTAATGTTTCTCCTGAAGCTAAATTCATAACCTTTGGAAGATTTTTTTTTGATTTTATGATTCTTTCAACGGCATTAGCTATGTCAGATATATGAATGAAATCTCTTAAAGGTGAACCATCAGAATTTATTCTTATTTCACCAAAATTTTCTATATTTTGACAAAAATCGTTTATAACAAGCCACCAACAATCACATGACTTAAGTTCAGGATAGCCATATCCATTGGACAACCTCAGAGAAGTAGATTGAATATCACTATAGTTTGACAAACTAGATAAAACATTTTCACACATCAAATGAGTAAGTGCATAAGTATTATTAAGCTGAATATCAATCGATTCATTTATAGTTCTTTTTTTTGCATAGTTTCCATAAACTTGCATAGTTGAGAAATAAACAAACTTTATATCAAGTTTTTCTTTTACAATTTTTGAAGCAATATCTAACAAAGGAAGATAGTTTACTCTAAGTGAGTTATTAAGATCAATCTCCGAGTCTTTATGATTTAGAGAGACTGTATAAATAATTGAATTAAAGCTGGATGAAAAAATTTTGTTTTGAGTTTCTTTGTCAGAAATATCTCCCTCTATAATTTTAAAAAAAGAGTTTTTAAAATCTTTATTTTTTTTTGGGAATTTTCTGCAAACCCCTATTATTTTATAGCCCTTCTTTGATAAGTGCGAAGATATACGACTGCCTAAATAACCAGTACACCCAATAATACAAACAATCATTATTTATGAATTAGATCCCACTTATATGGAACTATATCTGAAAGAGGATCATGCCTTATCATCTCTCCATCAGCAACATGAGGAATTGTAGAGCAATTGGCAACAATAGCTGTTTTGTCTCCAATGCATTTGTAACCATTTATTACGCCAGTAGGGATTCTTACAAGAACATAATTTAAGTCTCCCATAAAAATTTCGATTAGTTCTTTGTACGTGCCTGAATCTTTTCTATTATCATACATTACCAGTTTGATCATTCCATGAACTACTGCATAATTTTGAACCTGCTTAGTATGTTCATGCCAACCTTTTATTGCTCCAGGATATGCAGTAGAAAAATAAATTTCACCAAACTGTTCAAAGTGTTCATCATCATTCCTAAGCATGTGCATAATCGAACCTCTCTCATCAGGTATCTTTTTAAGTTGTTTAATTGTAACGCCTTGAATATTTTTCATCATATTTAATGTATCATATAAGAATTTTGATTCCTAGCTTTGATTAATATTAGAAAGAATATTTCTAATAGTAAAATTATAGTCAATCATCTAGACCAGGATAATTTTCTACTTTTAGCTAAATCTTCATAATTTTTTATTTGTGATATAGTTTTATTAAAAATCTTTTTTGGATTTTTATAATAAGCCAAGTACCACTCCATAGTCATCTCTATTGTCTCATCAAATGTTAAAGTTGAAGTCCAATTAAGGGTATTTAATGCTTTATCACAGTTAAGTTTAAGAAAATGATGCTCATTGTTTTTATTTGAACCTTTCTTCATTTTTAAACTTTTTTTTGGCAAGTATTTATAAATAGAATGTACTACATTACTAACCGTCTTAATTTGATTATCATTAGGTCCAAAGTTAAATGATTCACCTTGAATTCTTTTAGTCTTCGACATATGTGCTGCTAAAGTTAAATATCCACTTAAAGGCTCAAGAACATGTTGCCAGGGTCTAGTTGCATTTGGATTTCTAATTTTTACTGCTTTGTTTGTTGACCAGGCTCTTATAACATCTGGTATAATCCTATTTGACGACCAATCACCTCCTCCAATCACATTTCCAGCTCTGACAGAAGCAACTCGAACAGTGTGATTATTAGGAAAAAAAGACTTAACAAAAGAATTTATCAGTATTTCTGCTGATGCTTTAGAGCCGCTATAAGGATCAGAACCTCCAAGTTCATCTGTTTCCCGATAACCCCATTCCCATTCTTTATTATCATAACATTTGTCACTTGTTATAAAGATCGCTACGCAAGGCTTTTTATAGTCTATAAGTGAGTTTAATAAATTAGCTGTTCCTAGAACATTGGTTGACCAAGTTTTTAACGGGTCCTCATGAGATTTAGTAACAAGTGATTGAGCTGCCAAATGAAAAATGAAGTCTGGTTTAATTTTATCTATTTTTTTCTTTAAATTTGAATTATTAATGTCCATTCTAAGATCATTAATTTCTTTCGATAAATTAGTCTTTTCAAAGTGTGAAGGCGATGTTGGAATATCGACTGAGATGCCGGTAACGTTAGCCTCCAAAGTTTTGAGCCAAGAAATTAACCAGGTCCCCTTGAATCCAGTATGTCCTGTAACTAGGACTCTTTTTTTATTAAATGTTCTATAAAATAGGTTACTCATTTTATAAATAATTTTCTTTAAACTTAAATATCATTTATTAATCAATAGATTAAAAAATTAACTAAATATATTATTTTTTCATTATACTTACTACTTATATTAACTCTTATCAAGCTCTTAACTTTGATATTAGGCCTCTCTTCTGTTAAAGATAGCATAATAAATGGATAAGTAAAAAATAAATGAAATAAAGGGTTGAAATAGCGAACCATCTGCAACAATCAAATTTATAAAGAAAATAAAATTACTATAGAAAAAAATTCTTGCATTCAAGTCTCCACTGTTTACATATCTTTTATAAAGATTTATCTGCAAAGAAATTGTTAGTAATAAAAATACTGCTAATAATAAAATACCTCCTATTAGATACAAAGACAAAAGTTGGTTATGTGGGCTAGCTAAAGCAAAAAACATTCCTGAATCTGAATGGTCAAAAACTAATCCCAAAGTTCCTGTGCCCCCAAGGAGACCCCAGCCAAATATAATTTCTTGCAGAGTTTCTGGCTCAATAAGCCAGTTTCTTCCAGTAAATCGATCCGTAAACCTATCTAAAATAGACCCATAAAGACCATAATTTTTTGTTCCTCCAATATCAAATCCAAAAGTATTACTTAATAAAGATAATAGATTTATGTATAAATCTGGGAAAATAAAAAAAACTCCGAGCAATAAAGAAAATAGATATAAAAAAAATATTAACTTTTGTTTAAAGTTTAAAATTATAAAAGCGAAAGAAATGGCAATCAAAACATTAACTAGAGAATTCTTTTGCATAGTTAGTAATGCCCCAACTATAAAAAAAATAATAAGTATTGATTTAGTTGATAACTTAATCTGTGTATACATTGCTGCAACAAGTATCGCGATTCCTACTGCAGATCCATACACTGTTATATTCCCTAATGATGATGAGTATGGTAATAGTCCTATATACCTTTTTGTTCTTGGAATGCCAAATGCTTCTATTAATCCAAAATACTGCTGTATTATCATTGATAGCGAACCAAGAAGAAAAAAGAAAAGATACAATTTAATAACTGTATCCAATTTTTTTTTCGATATAATCAAGAATCCAAACATAAATACAATAGTTGGCATAATAAGGATTCTACTGGCAGCATTGAAAAGATGTTTTGAATCAAAAAAATCGTTCCATCCCAAAGGAATTAAATAATACTGCAATGAGTAGATTACAGAAAATATAATTAGAAAATAAAATGTTAAAAATAAAACACTAGTTGAGTTTTTCGCTAAATGAAGCCTGCCTTCAATAAAAAATAATACAAGTACAATAAAATAAACTATTCCAAGTATTACATAGTAAAAGGAAAATACATCTTTTAGGAAATGTAAAAAAATAACAGTTGAAAGACAATAAAGTAGAATACTTTTAGATTTGGGATCAATAAAAATTTTATTACTTATAAGATCCATTTAAGATTTTGTGCTATAAAATTTATTTTGAAAATCTTAGTTTAAAACCCTCAAATAATACAATAAACAGTACTAAAAGCCCAAAAGCAGCAAGAAAAAGGAAGATTGGCATTAAATTTTGAGGGCTACTAATTGAAAGATATTCGTTATCCTTCTGAAAAATTAATACATTTAGATTCTTGAAAGGCTTTAATTGAAAAAAATCAGATTCTATTAGGCTTTTTTTCTCAGCTTCGTGTTTTTGCATTTTCTCTTTTAAAAATCTTAACTCAGATGAATCAAACGTTTCTTTTTGATACACTTCATCAAATGAAGCTATAAACATATTCAATACATTTGTACCATTTAAAAAAAGTGTTGAACTGTCAGCTTCTTCAAGCGAAACGCCTGGAGCTTCTTCTGTAGGTTCATATATCTTATTATGTTCAGCTATTTTCAAATGCATCTTTAATTGACTTATAGCACTTTTATACTCATCTTTAATAGTAGATCTTTGAATATTTATTTGAGTTTTTGTATCATTTAATTTTTTTTCTATCGAATTTTTTCTAAATTCAATTTTTGATTCATAATATCTAGTAATTTTTTCATTTATATTTTCTTCAATAAAATTAAAAAAGATAAATGGAAAGTATGCCAAATCTTCTATTTGAGTCTGGTCTTTTACTAAATAATTTTCAACGATAATATAAATCCTATTTTCTTGACTATCGTATTTGCATTTTAACCTTTTACCATTAATCATGTTTTTTATTATTTCTTTTTGTGGATTATCTTCTATAAATTTGAAAAAGTTGTGTTTCTCTCTGCAAGCTTGAACTAATAACGTCATAATATCTGGGGCAGATGTATCAGCATATTGTGAAACACCTGACATAGTTTGATAGTCAATAAAAATTTCATTCTTATAGATAAGATGAGATGTATTGTTTTTAAATAAAAATAAAGATATCACTAAAACAATTGCCGGAATCAAAGATATCAATACCTTATATTTCCAAAGTAAAAATAAAAAATTATAGAGATCAAATTCAGATTTATTATTATTTATTCCAGAGTTTTCAATCATAACTGTTTTTCTATAAAGCTAATAAATTATATAAATTTAACTCAAATTTTTTTTAATGTTAATTTTGCTAGTTCAAAATCCATAGAATTATCAATATCAATATTAGGCTGATTTTTAACTAAATAGCTTAAAGTTCTATTTGATACAAATGTTTTTTTTGATTTTAACCATTTAACATGAGATATATATATATTCCCAGAAAATTTGAAAAATTTTCCTTTATCTTGCCTATTTGTAGACTTAGGAAATTTTTTGAGTATTGGCTTCAAACTTCCTGATGGAGATATTTCAAAAAACCACCTAGGATCATAATCTAGTTCAGAAACAGTGATGGCTGTCTGATATTTGCCTTTAATCATCTTCCTAATACATTCATCTATATCTTTGCTTCTTCTAAATGGATTAGTTGGCTGCAATAGTACAATAATATCATAATCTGAAAAAGTATTTAGTATATCAATTAATACATCTACAATCTGAGATTTATCATTAGAAAGATTTTTTTTCCTTTGATGAATAATCAAATTTTTAAATTTTCTTCCTATATTTAATATCTTATTTGAATTACTTGATAGAATTACTGAATCAATAAGTTTTGATTTTAAACTTTCCTTTATTGCTATTTCTGTTAACGAAATACCATTTAATTTTAAAAGGTTTTTATTCTTAATTCCCTTGCTGCCGCCTCTTGCAGGTATTACGGCAACAATTTTTCTTTTATTAATCATAATAAACTTAATGATTTCTTATATTCAGGCCATTGACCTACATCAATCCAGGCATCTTCAACAATGGGGTAAACACTTATTTTCTTATTCATCTTTACTGCTAAATTTATAAGTTCTGTAAAATCAAATTTCTTATTTTTTGGAATTAATTTTAATAATTCTGGGTTTAAAACATACATTCCCGTATTTATTAGATAATCATTAGATGGTTTTTCTTTTATTAATTTGATTTGACCAATATTGTCTACTTCACAGATTCCAAAAGGAATTACATACCTTTTCATTGCCGCAACTAAAGTCAGATGATTTTTTTCTTTCTTATGAAAATCGTATATTTTCTGATAGTCCTCATTAATTATTGTATCGCAATTACTAATAAAAAAAGGTTTTTTAATTTGTTTTATGAGCTTTGAAAGTCCACCTGCAGTACCTAGCTCTTTCTGTTCCTGAACAAAAGTAACCTTATAATCTTTATCTAACTCTGAAAAAAATGATTTAATTATTTTACTCTTATAATTTATTGTGAAATAAAATTTGCTCATTCCACTTTCTCTAAACTTATCAATGATGTGTTCGATTAAAGTCTTTTCATTAATTGGGATTAGTGGTTTAGGTAATATCTGAGAAAATGGCTTAAGTCTCGTTCCTTTTCCACCAGCCATAATCACTACATCTACATTCAGTCTCTTTCTCGCTCTTTGCTCAACCTTTTTATTAATTAGTCTTTTTCTATTATAGTAATCAACCACCTTATTTTGATCATTAACTATAGGGATAAGAGGCAAATTATTTTTGTTTAGGATTTTCGCAATTTTTGAGAAGTTAAGATTATTAATGTTAAAAAAAGTAGGTTGCTTTTTAAAAGCCAATTTAATATTACCATTAATATTATTGCCCTTAAGTATATACCTTCTAATATCTCCGTCAGTTAAAGTTCCTTTAAAAGTATTTTTGGCGTCCACAACTATAAGACATCCTTCAGCTGTTTTTTGAAGCATTTTCATAGCATTATAGATGCTCTGATTTTCTTTAATTTTTAAATTTTTCATTATAATTTTATATCTTGACCAATTTTAAAATTTTTTCTCGCCTTTCTACCAATAACTTCTTCCCATTTCAATGGCGATAGGCCTTTGCCTGGTCTAGCTACTAAAAGATTATTTTCACTAAAAAGCTGTCCTTTTTCAATATTTTTTCTTGCTTTGATTGATTTTCTCACAGCATATAAATTCTTCAATTCATTTTTTTTAGGCTTCTTTTTGCCATCCCCTAATGCTAATTCTAAATTTCTTATACTCTTTACTAATTTATTAAACTCATTTTCTTCAAGACTTGCATAATGGTCGGGTCCTTTCATTTTTCTATCAAGAGTTATGTGTTTTTCTATAACTGATGCTCCCAAAGCAACAGCTGCTAAACTTATATCAATTCCTAAGGTATGATCGGAATAACCAACTTCCATTTTAAATTTATTTCTAATTTCATTCATAGCAAGTAAATTTACATCACCAATTTTTGCAGGGTAATCAGTTGTACAATGAAGTAAAACTATATTCTTTTTATTTGTACCTGCCTTTTCTAATATCTTTATAGCCACTCTAATATCATTTATAGATGACATTCCTGTCGATAGTATTATTTTTTTTCCTAGTGATCCTATTCGCTTTAAATTAGGAAGGTTGTTTATTTCTCCTGAAGGAATCTTAATAGTTCTTACCTGCAGCTTTTTAAGTATTTCAGTACTAAGTATGTCAAATGTCGATGAAATAAATTCAATCTTCTTTTTTTTACAATATACTTTCAATTTTACATGATCTTTAAAAGAGAGTTGAAGCCTTTTCTGCATTTCATACTGGGTCTCAAATTTTTCCGTATGCTCTAGGGCATACTTTGCTTTTGGTGCATTTTTAGTAACTAATTCATCAACGTTAAAAGTTTGAAACTTTATTGCATCTGCTTTAGCTTTTGAAGCAATATCAATTAGTTTCTTTGCAATTGAAATTTTGCCATTATGGTTACAACCAGCTTCAGCAATTATAAAAACTTTTTTTTTTCTTTTTTTCATATTTTTTTAGAAAAACTTTAATTAATTTATCTTTAGTCATTACAACTATATAATCTTTAGATTTCTTTACAACTGTACCTGGTTTCCTGACCTTTTGTTGATTATTCTTAATTATTTTCGAATACCATGCACTCACTCTTTTACCGTTTAATAAAAAGAAAGCTCCTGGGTATGGATGGGAAACGGCACGTATCTTATTAAAAATCTCTAAAGCTTTTCTATTCCATACAATTATTGAATTATTATCACTTCTCAAAGTCTTATAAAAACCTTTTTTTAAATTTTGTTTTACTCTTGGAAAACTATTTGATTTCATCATTTTATAAATTCTAGGAAGCATCTTTTTTAATGCCTTATCGACTTTATTTAAGACATCATTCACGTAATCATCTTTATTTATGATGAAATTTTGAGAGAGTATTACGTCGCCAGCATCTGGTTTAGAATTAACAAAAAAGGCAGTATATGCTGAACTTCTTACCCCTTCCTCTATTTGCCAAGCAATAGTAGATCTTCCTCTATACAATGGCAGTTTAGACGGATGAAAACCAATTATCCCTATCTTTGGGATTTTTATAATTGATTTATTAATCATTCCAGACCATCCCAATAAAAATATTATATCTGGATTAATTTTTTTAATAGTTTCTGAATATTTATTTACGTCTAAGTCAAATATACTTTTTCAAATAATTCAAATTAACTATCCTAGGTATTTCTTTTTTATACGGATGAGTAATAATCAATTCAATGCTAACATCTTTTTTATTTCTAAAGTAATCAATAAGAATTTTTCCATTAGTTAAACCCCCAATTATAATTATTCTCATCTTATTGAAGATTCAGAATTAACATATATGCCTCAGCATATTTTACTCCCACTCTAGACCCTCTTAATCTTGCTAGGGCTCTGATGCTAGAAATAGATCTTGGATAAGGATCTTTCATTACCTCTTCACTGTAAACTTTCATAATTTCTAATTTTTTTTTCATATTCTTTGTAATATCTACATAATAATTTGGCAAAAATGCATTTTCTGGTATTGGCGCTGAGAATTCTGTTTCTGACAATGTCTCATATGCCAATATAGTTTTAATGAATTTGTTTCTAAAATTTTTTGAACTACTCATTATGGCTTGGTGTGATACCTGATGGTCTGTGTGTATATCCGCATGATGAGGCAATAAAATTAATTCTGGTTTTAATTTAGACAATACTTTTTTAATCTTAAAAATTATTTCACTTATTGGTACTTTATCTAATGTTCCTGGAGCATAGCCAAATTCAAACACGTTATTAAAACTATATTCATTAGTAATTTTCTTTATTTGTGATTTCTTTCTTTTAATATGCTGTTTTTGCCAGCCGCCATCTTCACTAATTTCAGTAAAAATAACCCAACTTAATTGATGACCTTCTTTTTTGAGTTTTAATAAAAAACCGGAACAACCTAATGTTTCATCATCAGGATGAGGAGAAAAAATCAATATTTTTCTTTTTTTTGTCATTATTTTTTCAAAATCTATACAAATGGCTTTCTTAAAAGTTTTTGATTAATATTTGTTTTTTTTATTACCTTTAGTATCTTATCTGCAGCTTTTCCGTTACCAAAATGATATTTCATTTTTTTTATACGAATTCGAAAACTTTTACTTAGCGCTAATTTTATTGCTCTTGAAATTGATTTATCATCATACCGTGTGCCAATTACACTCTCGTGCAGGAATCTTCCTTTTTGTCTATCTCCAATATTGATTGTTGGAACTTTAAAAAAAGGAACTTCAATTATACCAAATGAAGAGTTTCCTATTACAAACTGACTTTTTGGAATTAAGCTATAAAGTGCAGAAAAACCAAGCGACTCTACGAATATAGCTTTTTTGTAAAAATCCTTTTTAATTTTTGACTTAATAAAGCTAATCAGCTCATTTGATCCCACTTCAATGCCTGGAGCAGTAATGATAATTTGTAGATCAAATTTCTTTAATGCCAAAAATATATTTTTAATCTGCTGCATTGCAGATACTTTAAATTCTAACGAAACTGGATGATAAGTAAGTATTACAAAAGGTTTTTTAGGATCTAATCCCAAATTAATAATCAAACTCCTCGAATCTTTTTGTTTCTTGTTCAAGATGTTATCAATAGCTAATGCCCCTGAATTAAAAATTCTTGATTTTTGTTCTCCAATTTTTATAAGATTATTTTCATAATCCTTGCATATAACAAAGTGTAAATGAGAAGCTTTAGATGTTAAGTGTCTAACTTGTTCATCAATTAAACCTTGAGTAATCTCACCACCATGAAGATGAATAATTGGCTTTTTAAATATTAATGAGTTTAATATTATAGGTAATCTTTCAAATCTATCTCCCAAAATGCAAACAAAATGGAAGTTAAACATTTTAAAAAAAGTTGCAACTTGAGCGCCCGACTTGTTTGTTGACCTTGACAAATTATAAGGGTCATCAAAATTTGTTAAATACTTATATTTGCCAGTTATTCTTAAGCCTTCTTGCTTAATCTCATTTAAAGTATAGCCATATTTTCTGGATAAGTGGGTTCCTCCAACAAAAAGCAAAGCTTCAAAACCCTTCGTCTTATAAATTTTCTTAATAAGAGGCGTTAAAATTCCAATATCTCCTCGGCACGAGGTAAAAAATGCTATTCGCTTAACCATGATTTAATTCTTTTTGCTGGAATTCCATATACTAACGAATTATTTGGAATATCTTTTGTAACTACTGTTCCTGCTCCTATCATACAATAATTTCCAATACTTACGCCTTGGATTACTCTCGAACCTAGCCCGACAATGCTTCCTTCACCTACACTAACTGCACCTCCCAAACAGGCGCCAGGAGAAATTTGAACATGGTCAGAAATCTTGCAATCATGTTCAACAATTGATCCTGAATTTATCAAGACATTACTTCCTATTTTAGTTCC
>CACPJE010000002.1 GCA_902634045.1 uncultured Pelagibacteraceae bacterium | reverse complement strand
AAATACATTTCCTAGCTATAGAGCTAATCTCAAAATACTTTTAAAAAGTAAAGGGGGATTTTCATCATACCAATCAGAATACCCATATTCTATGGTTAATAAAAAAGGAACAATCTTAAGCTCTGTAAATTCTATAGCTAATAAAGATGCTGAAAAAAATTATATATTAATTAAAAATATATTTGAAATACCACTGATTGAAAAATTTAATGTTTATCTTGTAAATGTTAAATTAAGAAAAATAGAAGAAACTTTTAGTATAAAGACAAATTATACTAATTGTATTGAGTTAAATAATTTACTAATTAAACCAGAGATTTTTTTAGTAACTAATGATTTTCTAGGTGTTCCAATTTATGTTTCTACAAATGACAAACATATTTCATTTGAACACACTCACCCACCACATGAATATATACTTAGTAAAAATAGATATCAAAAGGTATCGGAACTTAAAAAAGATATAAATGAAATCATTAATTAAAAAAATTGCTCATTCAGATATTGGTCTTTCATTTAGGAATACTTTTAATGTAAAACCTATGCCAATAAACATCAATAATTCAAAATCAGTATCTGTTAGTGACTCATTTATATGGAGAACAGATAGTAATTTTAGAACAAAGTTTAAATATACTGATATCCTTAATTTATTTTATAAAACTAAAAATACATGGGTTGAATTTCATTTTTATACAAAAGAGAATAGATTAATTAAGATAGAAAAATATAAAAATCTCGATATTTCAAATGAAATTGAAATTAATTCTAAATTTTTGGGGGATATAGAGGATTATGGAACGTTTTATATTTATCACTATTCAGAAAAAGAAATAGAAGGAGAAAACGTAATTTCAAACAGGTGCTACCTTGGATACTCTCAAGACCAAAAATTATTTTCATTTGTCCATGGAAATGTTTATGCCAAATCTTCAGAAATATATGGAAATCAAAAAATATCTTCTAATATTCTAAAAACTTCTTTATTTAAAAATAAATATTATAAAATTCAGAAATACTTTGATAATTACGATAGGAGCGAACTAATTTTTGCCAATCCAACTTCTAAAACAATTAGATTTTCAATAAATAATTGCAATTACCAAATAAAGCCAGGCTGCTCAAGATTAGTTGACATTTCTGATATCAAAATTATTAACATCAAATCTAATTGTTTGCTTCTTCGACCAACAGTTTTTAGTTATAAAGAGTCATTCTTAGATGTTCACCATAGTTAGTACTTTACTTAGAGAAAATAAGCTTATTTATTAAAATAATTCTCCTTAGTTTTGATAAATTGACATAAAACTATAATAAGTTTATGTTCCATAACCTCATTAGGAAGATTGATAATTTTACAGTCAAAAACTGACTTAAAACAAATATCGCGGGGTGGAGCAGTCTGGTAGCTCGTCAGGCTCATAACCTGAAGGTCGTAGGTTCAAATCCTACCCCCGCAACCAAAATTATCTATTAATTTATAGGTACGTGAAGTGAAATTAACAATAAAGATATTGAAAAAAATAATAGCTGAAATTGTATTGTATTTTCAATTTATGATTTCATATTTTCCTGGCTTCACAGGTATATATTTACGAAGAATTATTTATAAAATACTATTTAAAAAAATAGGTAAAAAGTTTTATTCTGAAATTGGTTTGTTTTTTACTTGTCCTAAGAAAATAGAAATCGGCAATAACTGCAACTTTATGAGGTATTCATCATTAAATGCATGCGAGGAAAGTAAAATTATTGTAGGAAATAATATTAGAGTAAATTACAACGTTAACATCAATGCAAGTAATGGTGGTGAAATTGTAATTGGGGATAATGTTTTAATCGGTCAGAATACAGTTATAAGAGCAGCAAATCATAATACTAAAGATAGACATAAAATGATAATTGATGCTGGACACGTTAGAGGAACAATAATTATTGAAGACAATGTTTGGATTGGTGCAAACTGTGTGATTTTGCAAAATGTTAATATAGGTGAAGGATCAGTTATTGCGGCGGGAACAGTAATTACAAAGGATGTCGAACGTAATTCGGTTATTGCTGGGAATAAACAAGCTTATGTAAAAAGTAGATTATAAATATTTAGCAGAATCTATCTTGACTTAGCATTCTTCTAATCGCCAAAAAAATATCCTTTTGCATTATAGTTACAACTCTCCAAAAATGAATCGGCCAAATCATCTTCATCATTCCGAATAAAATATAGTTGGTCTGATTTCTGATTAATAAATAACTTTGTGTATTCTTGATTATCTCTTAAACAAAATAATATGTTTTGAGCAGCAATATAAGTTGGAGAATTTTGATGCCTCACTGAGTCATCTTTAAAAAAATTGTAATCTTTAATTTCAAGCTGCTGATTTTCATCAATAATTAATTGGTTATTATATATTAACTCTGTACCTATTATTCCACATTGGGGAGATTGTTTATCTTCATACAATTTTGACAAATCAAATATTTTATAAAGAGGTCCTACATCTATTTCGATAAAACTTGGAGCGATCGTTTTAATATCTTCACACATTACAGGATTATAGGCAAACATTTCAGTATTTAATCCTACAAGATCATAAGTATGAAATTTTGTTACCAAAGGCAAAACTCCCGCTTCTGTTACCATAATATTTTCGACTTCCTTATTTCCTTTTAAACTATTTGCAACAGCTACTATAGGATGTTTAGCAAATGATTTTTCAGAAAATTCACTAAAAATTTTTGTTGTTGGATTATAAATCTTTCTATCCTCAATATTAAATATACGGTTCAATAAATTGCTATTATCTATTGATCCTGCAATTAAAATAATACTACATAATATAAATAGATATCTTTTATCAATTAATGTTGAAAGACTATACATTGAAATCAGAAATACTATAAAATAGATAGGTGCAAAATATCTAAAAAAAATATTCTGAGATTGATATCCTGTTGAAAGACTAAAAATGTAAAGTAAACAAGAAAATATTATAATAATAAATGATGAAAAATATCTATTGTTTAATCTATAAAATTCTTTTTTTGATTTAATTAAGAAGATTATTATTGGAATAATTAAAGCAATAAAAAAAGTCGAAGTAAGTTGAGAAATTGTCGCAAAGAATCTAGTAATACTTAGCTCCCCACCATACTGTTTAATAATTAAAGGAAGTGGCAAAAAATTATCAAAATATAAATATCTCCAATAAAAATAAATTAAGCCTGAAATTAAAACTAAGGTAAAATAAATTGAAAAATTATAAAATTCATTCTTTGACTTAACATTTTGGAAAGCAATGAATATTGATGGTAGAAAAAATATTAATCCTTCAGGTCTAAAAAGACAAAAAATAATAGAAAAAAGTGACCATATTTTAAAATTTCCTCTAAATGCATATACATACATAAGAAAACCAATGCTACAAAAAATTAGAGTACTAAACCCATATAAAGAGGAGCCTATAACTTGACCAGTATTTAAAAATAAAAATACAAATAATATATAAAAATATAAGTTGTTTTCTTTATAAATATTTTCATAAAAAATTTTAAGAATTGCAAAAAAACACAAAGAGGATATTACTAAAGAAGATAAAAATGGGTCTAATTTAAATATAGCCAAAACTGATAAAGCAACCATCCATAGAAAATCTGTTGCTCCCTCAGTTGGTTTATCATTGATATTAAATACAATTTCTCCAGACTCCGCTAAGTTTAAAGCATATCTATAAAGTATTAAAGCATCTTCTTGAGGATATGAATAAATACCTACAAGAGCGAAGACTAAGACAAATAAAAATGTACTTATAAAAAAAGTAGATTTTATTTTATTATCCATTATTACCAAATTAGCAGAGCTATAAGAGATAGAAAAGATTATAATTTCAATTTTTTAAATAAAGATTCAGGAATTAATTTAATAATCAACATAATTATCCTCCAATACCTAGTATAAACAATATCTAGTCTTGATTTGTATGAAGAAAAAACTAAGTTTGCAACTTGTTCAACTGATGATGTAATAAATTTTGAATTAGAAATATTTTGTAACATTTTAGTTTGAATATAACCTGGTATAACAGTTACTACTCTAATATTAGTTCTAACTAACTTTTGTCTTAAACCAGAAAGAAATTGTGTTAAGCCAGATTTAGCAGATCCATAAACATAGTTAGATGATCTCCCTCTTTCCCCAGCAACCGAACTTATACCTATTATTGTTATAGGCATATTGAATTTAACCAGCTTATTACTAAATAACTCTATAAGCATAGCTGGAGCAACATAGTTTGTCATCATTTCATCTTTAATCTCATTATAAAATATATTACTTTTTTTCTTTATAATTTGCTTTCCTACAACGCTTACAATGACATCAGGAACAATTTTAACTTCATTATTTTTTTTATTGATATTATTAAATTTCTCAACCTGATAAATTATTTTTTCATAAAATTCTTCATGCTTTGTTAATTCTAAAACATCAAACTCAATAAGTTGACATTTATTTCTGAATTCAGATTCAATTTCATCTTTGACGGAAGTTAGTGAAGAAATATCCCTAGCTGATAATAAAACATCGAAATTATTTTTTGAGAATTTTTTTGCAATTGCTATACCAACCTGTGAGGTACCTCCAATAATTAATATTGATGATGCTGACATTAGTTCAATAATCTTTCAGATTGCAATGACGAAAATTGTCCTTTTTTATAGTATTTATTATTTTTAAAAAAACGAATTTCTTTTTTATACATTTTAACAAAATTATTTTTCCTTATTCTAGAATCCTTGGTTAAATATATTCTACCTTTAAATTTTATTACAATTTTATCTAATTGATTAAGAATAGGAATGATTTTCTCTGAAACAGGAAAATCCATTGCTAAAGTGTAACCTCTAATTGGAAATGACATTATACCTATATC
Organism: uncultured Pelagibacteraceae bacterium; assembly: GCA_902634045.1. Taxonomy (GTDB): domain Bacteria; phylum Pseudomonadota; class Alphaproteobacteria; order Pelagibacterales; family AG-422-B15; genus CACPJE01. Next base: position 53,638 of record CACPJE010000002.1, on the reverse strand, counting down.
AGATTTTTTAAAAAACTTTAAAACTGGAAGGAATGGCAATTGATTAACCGTTTGAAGATATTTTATAATTTCAACTATCCCATCATAGGAGTAGATTTTTGGAAGTACGAACTGATATTGAATAAATCCTTTTTCTCCATAAACTAAATTCCAATTTTTAATCCTATCTAGTGGATAAAAAAATTTATCAATACCTACAAATTTCTTAGAGTTAATTTTTTGAAATCTATAATATAAAAAATTAAATAAATTGATTGAAAAATAATTTAATACTGAAAATGGAAGCTCAAAGGGAATGCTTATAAAGTTTCTCATTTTAAAATTTAAATTGTTTACTAGATTTGCTTTCTGAAGTTCCCTCCTCGTAGCGTGTTCTCCTAAAAAAATTATGCACCTACCCAATTCTTTATTTTTTGCGCTAAAATCTAACCATGCAACTGAATATTTATTTTTTTCCTTTTCAAATACTTGCATGGTTTCTTTTAAATCTTTAGTAAAAATTTTTTTTTGTAATACTTTTGATGTTTCTATTTTTAAAAGCTTAAATGTAACATTAGTTATTATCCCTGTTAGACCCATTCCCCCAACAGTCATCACAAATAAATCACTGTTATATTTTTTTGAACATCTTATTCTTTTACCGTCTTTATTAATTAGTGATATTTCTTTTATAAAATTGCTAAACCCACCATCAACATGGTGATTTTTTCCATGTACATTTGATGCGACCATGCCACCAACTGTAACATTTTTAGTTCCTGGGGATACAGGCATAAACCAACCAAATCTTACAGTGAGTTCTAAAAGTTGACCGATGCTAGCGCCAGATTCCACGCTGATTGTTCCTTTTTTTTTATCAAATTTGATAACATTGTTGTGATTAGACATATTTATAGTCAACTTTGGTTGGAGAGAACTATCTCCGTATGATCGGCCCATTCCTCTGGCAATTAATTTTTTTTTCATGAAATCTTTTAAATTTAAGTTTTCACTATACTCAACAACTTTGCATGTAGATCTTATATTTCGACCCCAACCAGATAATCTTAAAATATTATTTTTTACCATATTCTCATTTGTGAGGTAATTAGGATGATTATTATAAAAAATAAAAACCAACTTTGTTTATCTCTAATAATATACAAAATAGGATCGTCAAGCATTTCGTTCTTCCTTGTTACAGAAAAAATATTCATCTGCCAGTAAAAAAGCAATGGACATATTAATAATAAAAAATAAACATTATAATATAGAGTTAATACTTTTTCAGAAAGAAAATATAAGACTAATAGAAAAATAGAAGTTGATGATGAAATAATAGATAAAATCTGCAATCGATTAATCGCACGCAGATCATAAGATCTTCCATAAATTTTGATATCTTCATTTTTTAAACTTATTAATTCGGAAAGTCTTTTAATCAAAGCCAGAAAAAGGAAAAAGAAAATACTAAATGAAATTAACCATATTGACAAAGAAATTTCATTTGCTATTCCTCCACCAACAATTCTAATTACATAAAAGCAAGAAAGTATGATGACATCTAAAAGAAATATTTTCTTAATTATGACTGTATATAAAAAAGTAGCTACAAGATAGCAAACTAAAATCATAAAAAATAAGAAATTTAAATAATAAATAGATAATATAAAGCTAATTAATAAACCTAAAAAAACTGTAACAAAAATAGACGGTATATTTATTGCTCCTGATGCAATTGGCCGGTTTCTTTTTCTAGGATGTTTTCGATCATTTTGAATATCAAAAATATCGTTTGTTATATAAACAAATGAAGCTACAAATGAAAAACACAAAAATGCGATAAATGCATTTAAAAAATCCATAATCAAAAAATTTTGTGATAAAAATATTGGAAGAAAAACCAGAAGGTTTTTTGACCATTGATATAATCTTATACTTTTAAAGCATATGATAATTTTCTCTCTAAATTTGTAGCTCCTTACAATCTCTTTAAAAGAAATTTTTTTTGTTAATAAAATATTCTTTGTCTTATTACTTAAATTAACTGTGTAAGAGAAATTTGCGTTTTCCCATATTGGCAAATCCTTTAAACTATCTCCTATATAGTCAAATTTCTTTGAGCCAAATTTACTAACCAAGTAATTAGCTTTATTGATTCCTATCAGATTCTTTGTTTTACTAGATCCAAAATATCCGGTAAAGCATTGAAGGTAGTCATAAATTAGCTTAACTTGATTTTCATTAGCTCCGGAACATAAATAAACTTCCCTACCACTGCTTCTTTCTTTTTTAATAAATTCTAAAATATCAATTCGATACTGTAAATTCTCTGGTTTAATTGGAAACAATTCTGATAACTTATGTTTTAAAAAAGCTTTTCCATAAAATAACCAGGCTAAAATTCTAAAAATATTAAATAAATTTTTTGATAATAATTCTATAACTGAATCAAGTAATGTATCTGATTTTATCAGTGTTAAGTCCAAATCGACCACAAGTGGAAAGTTGTCTTTTTTCATGTACTACACTATAAACCAATAAATCCCTTACTTTTAGTCATTTTTATACTTTAAAATTTTTTTATAAAATATCTTTCGTGAATTCTGCTTTACAATTAAAAAAAATGAGTTATTCGCTGTTATCGTTAAGTAATGAAAAATAAATTTATCTTCCAAATCATATTTTCAGTAGCTTTTTTTGCTCTGGTATTAAAAATATTTTTATCTGAAACACAAACTGTGCAAAGTTTAGAATCTGCTTTTTCAAGAAGTTCAATTGTCCTACTATTTTTATTAGTTGCGTTAAATGTATCTGTTTCTTATTTGTTTTTTATTATTATACAAAAAATATCTCTAAGAAAATTTAACTTCATAGCAATTATCAATACTTTTTTACAAGGTGGAATTGTTAATCAGTTAATCCCAGGATCAGGATTAATTTATAAATACTTTAAATTTAATTCAGAGCAAAAAATTTCAATTGCACACTATTCTACTGCCCAAACTATATTTTATGTTGAAAGAATATTAGCATATATTATTTTAGCAGTTTTTTTTGGCTTTTTAACTATTTCATTAAATACAAATTTAATTTTTTTAATAACACTGATATTTACATTTATTTTAATAATTATTTATAAGAAGAGAAAAAATATATATTCATTAACAAAAACTGTAATTAAAAAAAATGATAAATTAAAAAATTTAATAAATGATTTTTCAAAAGTGAATTTGAGTATAAGGGAAAATTATTTATTCTTTTTTTTAATATTCTTTTTATTCTTACTTCAAGCAATATTGGAGTGTTTAATTTTTACTCAGATCTTTGAGATATATAATTATAGTATAAACTTTAACATCTCATCTTTTTTATGGATTACAACTTCATTGGTCACCATATTATCATTTATAAATTTTTTTGGTTTTTTTGAGATTGTTTTTGCATACTCATCAACTTTGTTTGATGAAAAATTCATTGATATAGTTATCATTGTTTTTACATACAGAATTCTAAACTTAATTTCTCAAATTGTAGTAATAGTTTCTAATACAATTCTCCTTAAGTTTAAAAAATAACATTTGGATTTGTTTAAAAGAAGTCATAAGTGAAGTGAACGAACTTCACGTTTAGTAGACCTGGCAATGTCCTACTCTCCCATGCCTTAAGACAAAGTACCATTGGCGCTGGAGCCCTTAACGTTCGAGTTCGGAATGGATTCGTGTGTTACCTCTCCGCTATAACCACCAGGTCAACAAAACGTGAAATCAATACCAAATAATATTTTATTAATTATTCTATCTTAGTGTTGCTTGTATCTTACTAGTTTGTTTCTAGTACATAGAAAATCAAGCCGATCGAGTTATTAGTATCAGTTAGCTTCATGTATTACTACACTTCCACACCTGACCTATCAACGTGGTGGTCTACCACGACTCTCATGGAAGAATTCGTTTCGAGGGAGGCTTCCCGCTTAGATGCTTTCAGCGGTTATCCCGTCCGTACTTAGCTACCCAGCGATGCCGATGGCACGACAACTGGTACACCATTGGTACGTTCACTCCGGTCCTCTCGTACTAGGAGTAACTCCTCTCAATTCTTCAACACCCACGGCAGATAGGGACCGAACTGTCTCACGACGTTCTAAACCCAGCTCGCGTACCACTTTAATCGGCGAACAGCCGAACCCTTGGGACCTGCTCCAGCCCCAGGATGTGATGAGCCGACATCGAGGTGCCAAACACCGCCGTCGATATGAACTCTTGGGCGGTATCAGCCTGTTATCCCCGGCGTACCTTTTATCCGTTGAGCGATGGCCCTTCCACTCAGAACCACCGGATCACTATGACCGTCTTTCGACTCTGCTCGACTTGTCAGTCTCGCAGTCAGGCAGGCTTATGCCATTGCACTCAACAGCTGATTTCCGACCAGCTTGAGCCTACCTTCGCACGCCTCCGTTACTTTTTGGGAGGCGACCGCCCCAGTCAAACTACCCACCATACACTGTCTTGGATCCAGATAATGGACCTCAGTTAGATGTCAAAAATTACAAGAGTGGTATTTCAAGGATGACTCCATGAAGGCTGGCGCCCTCACTTCAAAGTCTACCACCTATCCTACACATGCAATTTCTAACACCAATGTAAAGCTATAGTAAAGGTGCACGGGGTCTTTCCGTCTAACCGCGGGTACTCCGCATCTTCACGGAGAATTCAATTTCGCTGAGTCTACGCTGGAGACAGCGGGGAAATCATTACGCCATTCGTGCAGGTCGGAACTTACCCGACAAGGAATTTCGCTACCTTAGGACCGTTATAGTTACGGCCGCCGTTCACCGGGACTTCAGTTTGTAGCTTGCACCACTCACTTTAATCTTCCGGCACCGGGCAGGCGTCAGACCCTATACTTCGCCTTGCGGCTTTGCAGAGTCCTGTGTTTTTAATAAACAGTTGCTACCCCCATTTCTGTGCCACCTATATCTGGTTGCCCAAATACAGGTCCTCCTTCTTCCGAAGTTACAGAGGCATTTTGCCGAGTTCCTTCAGCATAGTTCTCTCAAGCGCCTTGGTATCTTCTACCTATCCACCTGTGTCGGTTTCGGGTACGGTCTATGATGAGGCTATTTCCTGGAACAACTTCACTGCCTATCCAATCCATATAAGGATAGACAATTTACGTCATCCGTCACATCTCATCTGGTCAAGGAATATTAACCTTGTTCCCATCGACTACGACTTTCGTCCTTGCCTTAGGAGCCGACTCAACCTGCGCGGATTAGCCTTGCGCAGGAACCCTTGGATTTTCGGCGACAGAGTTTCTCACTCTGTTTGTCGCTACTCATGTCAGCATTCTCACTTCCGATATCTCCAGGAGCTCTCACGAGTCTCCCTTCAACAACGTACGGAACGCTCCGCTACCACACAATAAATTGTGTCCAAAGCTTCGGTGTATTGTTTAGCCCCGTTACATCTTCGGCGCCGGACAACTTAATTAGACCAGTGAGCTGTTACGCTTTCTTTAAAGGATGGCTGCTTCTAAGCCAACCTCCTGGCTGTTTTGGTCGTCCGACATCCTTTCCCACTTAACAATAACTTGGGGACCTTAGCTGTTGGTCTGGACTGTTTTCCTTTCGACTACGGACCTTAGCACCCGTAGTCTGTCTGCCATACAGTACTCATCGGTATTTGGAGTTTGGTTGGACTTAGTAAGGATCTCTCCCCCCTTGCCCATCCAGTGCTCTACCCCCGATGGTATTCATATGACGCACTACCTAAATAGTTTTCGCGGAGAACCAGCTATATCCGAGTTTGATTGGCCTTTCACCCCTAACCACAAGTCATCCAAAGACTTTTCAACGTCAACTGGTTCGGTCCTCCAATAAGTGTTACCTTATCTTCAACCTGCTCATGGCTAGATCACTCGGTTTCGGGTTTAATCCAAAGTACTGGTGCCCTATTCAGACTCGCTTTCGCTACGCCTACACCTTGCGGCTTAAGCTTGCACTTTAAACTAACTCGCTGACCCATTATACAAAAGGTACGCCGTCACCCTTGCGGGCTTCGACAGCTTGTAAGCATTCAATTTCAGGATCTATTTCACTCCCCTCGTCGGGGTTCTTTTCACCTTTCCCTCACGGTACTAGTTCACTATCGGTCACACAAGAGTACTTAGGCTTGGAGGGTGGTCCCCCCATATTCAGACAAGATTTCACGTGTCCCGTCCTACTCAAGGATCTTAATTGTCATTACCCATACGAGACTATCACTCTCTATGGTTTACCTTTCCAGATAATTTTGGTTGTACAATTAAAACCACTGGCCTAGTCCGCTTTCGCTCGCCACTACTTACGGAGTATCGGTTGATATCCTTTCCTCCAGCTACTTAGATGTTTCAGTTCGCTGGGTTCGCTTTACTAACCTATGTATTCAGTTAGCAATAACTCAAAAGAGTTGGGTTTCCCCATTCGGAAATCTTCGGATCAAAGTGTGTTCGTCACTCCCCGAAGCTTATCGCAACGTACTACGTCCTTCATCGCCTTTGTGTGCCAAGGCATCCATCAAATGCTCTTAAACGCTTGATTATTCTATGTACAAAAAACAAACTTATATGTCTTTTGCAATACTTAGATATTTTGAATTCTCAATAAAAATTTTATTAATTTAGTATTGATGTCACTTCACGATGTAAATAGAAAAGCTTAAAACTTTGGTGGAGCTGACCGGGATCGAACCGGTGACCCCCTGCTTGCAAAGCAGGTGCTCTCCCAGCTGAGCTACAGCCCCAAGAGATACCACGTCATGGTGGGCCTGGGTAGACTCGAACTACCGACCTCACCCTTATCAGGGGTGCGCTCTAACCAGACTGAGCTACAAGCCCAAACGTAAGGCTTAATAGTTTTAAACAATGAAAGAGAAACGAGGACGGTAAACCACATATAATTACTAAGTTAAATATCTTTTAAATCCAAAAAATTGAACTCAAAAAATTACTCTTAGAAAGGAGGTGATCCAACCGCAGGTTCCCCTACGGTTACCTTGTTACGACTTCACCCCAGTCGCTAATCTTACCGTGGTTGGCTGCCTCCTTACGGTTAGCGAACCAGCTTCAGGTAAAACCAACTCCCATGGTGTGACGGGCGGTGTGTACAAGACCCGGGAACGTATTCACCGTAGCGCGCTGATCTACGATTACTAGCGATTCCAACTTCATGCACTCGAGTTGCAGAGTACAATCCGAACTGAGGTAACTTTTTGAGATTTGCTCCAGATTGCTCCTTCGCTGCCCTTTGTAGTCACCATTGTATCACGTGTGTAGCCCGGCCCGTAAGGGCCATGAGGACTTGACGTCATCCCCACCTTCCTCCGGCTTATCACCGGCAGTTCCTTCAAAGTTCCCACCATAATGTGCTGGCAATTGAAGGTAAGGGTTGCGCTCGTTGCGGGACTTAACCCAACATCTCACGACACGAGCTGACGACAGCCATGCAGCACCTGTATCCAATCCACCCGAAGTGAAGGACTTAATCTCTTAAGTCCGCGATTGGTATGTCAAGGGCCGGTAAGGTTCTTCGCGTATCTTCGAATTAAACCACATGATCCACCGCTTGTGCGGGTCCCCGTCAATTCATTTGAGTTTTAGCCTTGCGGCCGTACTTCCCAGGCGGAGTGCTTAACGCGTTAACTGCGATACTGAAAACTAACGTTTCCAACATCTAGCACTCATCGTTTACTGCATGGACTACCAGGGTATCTAATCCTGTTCGCTACCCATGCTTTCGAACCTCAGCGTCAGTATTGGCCCAGAGAGTCGCCTTCGCCACTGGTGTTCCTCCTAATATCTACGAATTTCACCTCTACACTAGGAATTCCACTCTCCTCTACCAAACTCAAGAAATGTAGTTTTGAAGGCAGTTCCAGAGTTAAGCTCTGGGATTTCACCTCCAACTTACAAATCCGCCTACGCTCGCTTTACGCCCAGTAATTCCGAATAACGCTAGATCCCTCCGTATTACCGCGGCTGCTGGCACGGAGTTAGCCGGATCTTCTTCTTTAGGTACCGTCATTATCTTCCCTAACGAAAGAGCTTTACAACCCTAAGGCCTTCATCACTCACGCGGCATCGCTGGATCAGGGTTGCCCCCATTGTCCAATATTCCCCACTGCTGCCTCCCGTAGGAGTCTGGGCCGTGTCTCAGTCCCAGTGTGGCTGATCATCCTCTCAGACCAGCTATAGATCGATGTCTTGGTGAGCCGTTACCTCACCAACAAACTAATCTAACGCGGGCCCATCCAATAGCGCATAAAGCTTTCCCCCAAAGGGCGTATAAAGTATTAGCTCAAGTTTCCTCGAGTTGTTCTCTACTACAGGGCAGGTTCCCACGCGTTACTCACCCGTCTGCCACTAGATCCGAAGATCCCGTTCGACTTGCATGTGTTAAGCGTGCCGCCAGCGTTCATTCTGAGCCATGATCAAACTCTCAAGTTTAAAAATGACATACACAAACTTATTGGCGGTGTTATATAAAAATTAATTATATAACCCAATAAACGTGTACGGTTATTCTGTACTGTGTAATTACCGTCCACGTTTCTCTTTCAAATTTACTTTTCCAATAGCATAACACGCAAAAGATCCCACATTTTTTCAGTAGAAAAAATTTAGAATTATTTCCAATATTATATTAAGACTGCAATTAAGCAGTCATGTGCCGCTAGTTCAGAGCATCACCGAACAAGGGTGATGGTTTTTTATAAGTATAGAGCCAATAAGTCAAGTAGCATCGGCAGAAAAGCTTATAAAAAAGGGATTTTAAAATAATATAAAAAATGTAATGTTTTCAATAAGATAGTGTATATATCTAAAAACGAACTTAATTAAAACTAATAATTAACAAAGAAATTGGGTATATCAATCTGCTGAACATGAATATTTTTAGTAAATCAAGTCTGACAATAATTACTGGTTTTTTAATCATTGTGTTTGTTACTTATTACCTTGCAATGAATTATGGGGATATAAATAAATATCAAAGTATATCCTCAAGTGAAAATACAAATTATGATAAATCAGAAAGAAGCTCGCCCGAGCTTCAAATTGCTTACACATATAAAAAAATATATGAAATGAAGGAAGGAGAAACATTTTCTCAAATTCTTGGTAAAACAAAATTAAATGATAATGAAATACAAAATATAATTAAGTTAACTGAAGAAAAAATTGATTTAAAAAAGTTAAATATTGGCGTAAAAATTGAAACACTTTCAATATTAAAAAATGATAAGCCATATGTGAAAAATATAATAATCTACCCTGATAAAGAAAATGAAATTTTTATTTTCAGAAATAATAATAATTTTGAAATAAAATCAAACAAATTGAAATTATTTTCAGATTTAGTTTATAGAGAAGTAGATATTCAAAATAGTATTTTTGAATCATTAATTAAAGTTAATACTCCCGAAAAAATTATTATGGAATTCGTTCAACTTTTTAGTTTTGATATAGATTTTCAAAGAGAGATTAGAGAAGGAAATAAAATAAAAATTTTTTATGAGGAGTTTAATGATCAAAAACAAAACTTTATAAAATCAGGTGAAATTTACTTTGCAGAAATCCAATTGCACAATCATTCATACGAGTTGTATAGATTTGAAAATAAAAACAAAAATCTAGTGGGTTATTTTGATAGTAAAGGAAAAAGTGCAACGAAAGCACTTATGAAAACTCCAATTAATGGTGCAAGGCTATCATCAGGATACGGCATGCGAAAACATCCTATTTTAGGTTATAACAAAAAACATCAGGGAGTTGATTTTGCTGCTCCAACTGGTACTCCGATAATGGCAGCTGGTACTGGTCATATTGAATATGTTGGGAATAATGGAGGTGCAGGTAAGTACATCAGAATTAAGCACTTGAATGGATATAAGACCGCATACGCACACTTAAGTAAGTATGCCTCTGGGATAAGTAAAAATGTAAAAGTAAATCAAGGTCAAACTATTGGTTATGTTGGATCTACAGGGCTATCAACAGGCCCACACTTACATTATGAGGTATGGTTCAATGGCGAAAGAATAAATCCAATGACAATGAAATTACCATCAGGTAAGAAATTAGAAAATGAAGAACTTGTAAGTTTTCTAAAGCTAAAAGAAGAAATCGATATAAAGTTAAATATTAAGCCTCTAAACTAGCTGATTCTTTTTCAATTGGCTGGTCTTGTTCTGAAGGGTCATCAATTTCAGAATTTTTAATCTCTAATTTTTTTTTGTTATCAGAAGAATTTCCATTAATATTTCTTTCATTTTTAATGTTTATAATCCTAGCATAGTGCTCTGCATGTTGTAGATAATTCTCTGCCCCTATATAATCACCTGAAGACATCGCGTCTTTTGCCAAATTTTTATATTTCTCAAGAACAGTGGACAAACTACCTCTAACACGGGCACCATTATTGCCAGTATTAAAATTATCAGTATGGTTTCTACTACTATTTGTACGTCTAAATGGACGACTTCTTTTATTTTTCACTTTTGAAATTAAATTTTTCTTTAAGATTAGGAAAATATTTTTCTTTTAAAGTCTTATTAACTTTTGAGAATGGGTGTAAATTAGTGTCATGTAAAAAATTAATCAAGTTTTTTATTTAAATTTTTTCTGCAGCTATACATCTAGGAATTCCTGAAAAATCATCTTTTATTTTAATTATTCTAAAATCATTATTTTTCAACATGTTAGATACAGGCTCAACCTGTCCTAAGCCTATTTCAAATAAGACTTTTTGGCCACACTTATGATTTTTATTTAAATTTTGAATAATTTTCTTATACCAAATCAAGCCCTCTTCATCAGCAAATATAGCCTCATAAGGTTCATGCTTAGTTACATCAAATTGCATATTATATATTTCATTTTTATTAACATATGGAGGATTACTTACCACCACATCAAATTCTTTAGTTTCAAATGAAGAAAAATCTGCCAATTTAAAATCTAGTCTTTGTTTGTTTGATACATTATTCCTATTTTTTTTAGCAACTTTAATAGCTTCCTTACTGATATCGATTCCTATTCCTTCGCTATATTTATATTCATTTAATATGGAAATAATTAGACATCCTGACCCAGTTCCTAAATCAACAAATTTAAGTTTCTTAGCTTTATCAGGTATTAGACTTAAAACCATCTCTACAACAGTCTCAGTATCTGGTCTTGGTATCAAGGTTGATTTATTCACATAAAAAGAATCTTTCCAGAATTCTCTTCTATTTAAAATATATGCAATTGGTTCACTGTTTTTTCTTCTATTAATAAAAGAGTTAAATTTTTCATATTGAGATTCTGATAAAATAATTTCAGATGAAGAAATTAAATCTTCATCAGAAACTTGTAAAATATCTTTAATTAATAGCTTAGACTCAAATAAAGAGTTGATAATTCCTTTTTGATTTAATTTTTTGCTACCTATTGATAATGCTTCTCTAGCAGATATCATGGAATTATTCACCTTGATCAGCAATGATGAGACTTGACACTACTTCATCTAGGCCTACAGCATTAAGGATCTCGTCAAGCTTGTACAATGTAAGATTAATTCTATGGTCAGTTACTCGGCCTTGAGGAAAATTATAAGTTCTTATTCTTTCAGATCTATCACCAGATCCAATTTGAGATTTTCTTTGATCGGCAATTTCATCAGATTGTTTTTTCCTTTCATGATCGTAAAGTCTTGTTTTTAATACAATCATGGCTTTCGCTTTGTTTTTATGCTGAGACTTTTCATCTTGTTGTTGTACAGCTATACCTGAGGGCAAATGGGTAATTCTTACTGCACTATCAGTAGTATTCACATGCTGACCACCTGCACCACTAGCTCTAAATACATCAATTCTTAAATCTTTTTCTTCTATATTAACATCCACGTCATCTGCTTCTGGTAAAACTACCACACTCGCTGCAGAGGTATGCACTCTTCCTTGGGACTCCGTTTCTGGAACCCGCTGAACTCTATGAACTCCAGATTCAAATTTCATTTTTGAGTAAACACTTTGGCCAGAAATTTTTGATATTACCTCTTTGTATCCACCTTTTTCAGAATCTGAAATGGACAATAATTCAAATTTCCAACTCTGAGATTCTGAAAAACGCTGATACATTCTGAGTAAATCACCTGCAAATAAGGCTGCTTCATCACCTCCAGTTCCAGCTCTAATTTCTAGTATAACATCTTTTTGATCCAATGGATCTTTTGGTATTAAAAGAGATTTTAATTTTTTTTCACTTTCCTCAAATTTATTTTTTGCATCTATTAATTCTTTTTTTGCGATTTCAACAAGTTCTTGCTCTTCACTCTCTATCATTTGATTTAAGTCAGAAATCTCTTTACTAAGATTATTAAACGTATTTATCTGCTTAACCACTGGCTTTAATTCTGAATATTCTTTTGATACGACGATATATTCTTCCCTATCTTGAATAGATTCATTTAATTGATTTTCAAGTTTCTTATATTTCGAAACAATTTTTTCTAACTCTTTTACTTTAATCATCTAGTAATCTTACTTTGTCTTCAACTAATTTAACTACGTGATCAACGATTTCAGAGTTGGTTATCTTATGATCAGCTACACCAGATAAATAAATCATATTTGTATTTTTGCCCCCACCAGTCACGCCTATATCACTATTCATAGCTTCACCTGGTCCATTAACCACACAGCCAATAATAGATAGTGTAAGAGGTCTTTTTATATGAGACAGTCTTTGTTCTAAAGTTTTAACAGTTTCAATAACAGGAAAAGCTTGCCTTGCACAAGATGGACAAGAAATAATTTTTACACCTCTAGATCTAAGATTTAAACTTTTTAGAATCTCAAAACCAATTTTTACTTCTTCTATTGGGTCAGCAGTTAATGACACCCTAATAGTATCCCCAATACCTTGAGATAAAAGCTTTCCAATACTGATCGAGGATTTAATTGATCCTCCTAAATAAGTTCCAGCTTCAGTCAGCCCTAAGTGAAGAGGATAATTACAGCTTTTTGATAATTTTTCATAAGATGAAACCATTGTATATACATTAGAAGCCTTTACACTAATTTTAAATTCATCAAAATTATTTTTTTCCAGTAATTGAATGTTTTGGATCGCACTTTCAACTAATGCATCGGAACATGGTTCCTTATATTTTTTTAGCAACGATTCATCTAAAGATCCAGCATTTACTCCAATTCGCATTGATATATTATTAGCTTTTGCAGCTTGAATAACCTCTTTTATTTTTGAAGGGCCTATATTACCAGGATTAATTCTGAGACAGGCTGCGCCTGCATCAGCCGCTTCAAGAGCTCTTTGATAATGGAAATGAATATCTGCAACAATAGGAACATTAACCTTATCAACTATAAACTTTAAAGCTTCAGTTGAATCTTTATCAGGACATGACACTCTAACTATGTCAGCTCCTTCATCATGAAGTTGATTTACCTGCGTAACAGTAGAATCGACATCGCTTGTTACAGTATTAGTCATTGACTGCACGGAAATTTCAGAATTGCCTCCAATAGTGACATTCCCTACCTTGATTTGTTTAGATGCTCTTCTATGAATTTTTTCGTCTATATTATAAGTCACTTTAGTTACATAAATTTCCTAAATAAATTAATTTATGTGATATAGCTAAAAAAAGAATTTGAAAACTTAAAAAAGTTTTTTTCTCCCAATTTCACCATTTAGACCTAGAGTCTTCTCATTAGAATGATTAGTTTTTATAGAAATTAATCCTAAATTACCTGATGTAATAAAAACATTATCTTTTTTAATTAACTCTAGAGTTATTACATCACTTTTTTGAAATACTCCATTCAAGATTATCTCTTTATCATCTTTTATCTCAATCCAGACTTCATCACTAAATGTCAACGATAAAATTTCTGTGGAAACATCTTGAGAAGATATAGCCTCCTTGGATACTGGTTCCACCCTATATTTTTCTAATTGAAAATCATCATTGCTATAATCATTAATAGTTTGATCTTTTTCTATTTTTTTAGAAAAAGTATTTGATAGATGATCATCAATCTCTATTAATTTCTCGAGATAGCTAATGTTGCTTTTTTCATAATTATAGTAAAAAATAATTGATGCAATAATTATCAATAATGGCATTATAAAGCTTAGAAAAGAATATTCAAAAGTTGGTATCCTTGAATTTTCTTTATTATCTATTAGATCTTCATTTTTTCTAGTAAATTCAATCTCACTCTTGATGCCAAGAAAGTTTGCATAATTTTTTACTAAATATTTTTTTTGAGAAGAAGACATTTTAATAAAGTCAGAGTCTTCAATTTTTTTTAGAATGTGTTTTGATATTTTTGTAATCCTACTAATTTCATCCAAGGATAAATTTAGTTCCTCTCTCTTGAGTTTTAAAATTGTGCCAGAAAATTTTTTCATCTTAGATTAATAGAATATTTTTTGATTAATTATAGAACTAAAAAACCTATTATGAGGAAAAATTAATACACTATATGTTAGTCTTTTAAATTCTATAGTAACTATATGTTGTCTAATTTAAAAGTATCATGAAGAGAGCTCACTGCATCTTCTGTTCTTGCTTTATCAATCAAAACACTAACTTTTATCTCTGAGGTAGATATAACTTCAATATTAATATTTTGTTCTGATAAACACTGAAACATTTTAGCTGCTATACCTGGTTGGTTTCTCATTCCTGATCCAATAATTGAAACCTTTGACAATTTATCTTCACTAATAATTCTTGAAAATTCTATTTGATCCTTAAGTTTATCAAGAATTGATAATGATTTTTCAAGGTCTCCCATAGGAATAGTGAAAGTTAGGTTAGTCATTTTTCTTTCAATAAAATTATTTTGAACAATCATATCAACATTAATTGAATAATCTGAAAGTTTATTAAAAATCTTAGCCGCAATTCCAGGCTCATCGACTAAGTCGATGATTGTTATTTTTGCTTCATCCTTTGAATATGCAACACCTGTTACTGCTCTTAAAATTTCGCCTTCACCATCAATAGATATTTCTGTACCTTCTTCATTTGGTTTAAAGGTAGATCTTACTTGCACATTTACATTCTTACTCATTGCAGATTCTACTGAAGCTGTCTGTAGAACCTTAGCTCCTTGAGAAGCCATTTCTATCATTTCCTCGTAAGAAACTTTATTCAATTTTTTTACTTTTGAAGTAATTTTAGGGTCTGAAGTATAAACTCCATCAACATCTGTATAGATATCACACCGATCTGCATTTAATGCGGACGCTAAAAAAACTGCAGTATTATCAGAGCCTCCTCTTCCAATTGTAGTAATCTTACCTTCTACAGACAAACCTTGAAACCCAGCAAGTACTGCAACTTTTTTACCTTCAAAGTCTTTTAAAATTTTTTCAACATTAATTTTTTCAATTAGAGAATTTCTATGAGGGCCTGATGTAATAATTGGCAACTGCCAACCTAGCCAAGATCTAGATGGGATTCCTAATTGGTTTAATGCCATTGACATTAAACCTGCAGTTACTTGTTCACCGGATGATACAACTACGTCATATTCAGAATCAACACTAGAGTTTATTTCTTTTACAAGATTTATTAATGTATTTGTAGTACCCGCCATTGCTGAAACAACTACCGCCAAGTTATTCCCTGCATCATATTCTTTTTTGACTATGCTAGCTGCTGACTTAATAAGATCTGTTGTTGCAACAGATGTACCGCCAAATTTTAGAACTATTGTAGACATTTTAAATTAATAAACTAAATAATAGAGAGTGTTATATATTTTTGTATTCTCCAAATGCGTTGTAGAATTACTTTAAATAGGTGTTTAAATCAAGCATAAGTTTAAATGAACAATTATGACTAATAGTACAATAAATAAATCAGAGTTAGAAAAATTTACTAATTTAGCTAATGAATGGTGGAAATATGATGGAAAGTTTAAGACACTTCATAAGTTCAATCCAGTCCGTTTAGATTTTATTATTAAGCAAATTAAAAAAAACTATGAAATTTCCGACTCAAAAGAGCAACCTTTAACTAGTCTAAAGATACTTGATATTGGCTGTGGGGGCGGCTTAATGTGTGAACCTCTAGCAAGATTAGGAGCAGAAGTAACTGGGATTGATGCGGTAGAGAAAAACATAAAATCTGCTCAAATTCATGCTGAACAAAATAACTTAAAAATCAAATATATGCTGAATGCTGTTGAGGAACTTTCTATAAAAAATAAATATGATGTTATTTTGAATCTAGAAGTTATCGAGCATGTAGACAATCAAAAAATGTTTATTTCAAAAAGCTGTAATCTTGTAAATGATGGTGGACTAATGTTTATTGCAACTATTAACAAAACTATTTTTTCAATTATTTTTGCAAAATACCTTGCTGAATATGTGTTAGGTTTCTTACCAAAAGGAACTCACGACTGGAAGAAATTTTTAACTCCTGAAGATATTTATGCAATGTTGATAAAAAATAACTTTCAAGTATTAGAATCTATTGGCATAAGCTATAAGGTTATATCTGATCAATGGGTAAAATCTAAAAATATGGAAGCAAACTATATCGTTTCAGCTAAAAAAAATTAATTTTCTTCCTTAACCCAAGGAATTGATGCAACTTCTATTCCTTCGTCGTTTAACTCTTTTATCTCATCCTTGCTAGCAGTGCCATAAATTGCCTTCTTTTTAATCTTATCATAATGAATTCTTCTAGCTTCGTATGAAAATTGATCTCCAACATAGTCACAATTTTTTTCTATAAATCGATTAATTTCCTTAATTTTGGATTTTAATTCCTTAATTACTTTTTCTCCTGATTTTGCTGATCCTTTTTTTACACTTACATTGGGCCTCGATAGCCCTCTTTGAATTTTTGAAGATGCACACCTAGTACATTCAACAAACCCTTTTTTAATTTGTTCGTCACATGATTTAGAAGAAGAAAACCATCCTTCAAACTCATTTTGACAATTTTCACACTTTAAATTTAAAACAATCATAATTAAAATATTACAACTAATTATTTTTTTTCAATAGATGTTCCTTTATAACTTGGAATCATTTTTCTGACTTTTAAAACATCAGACGTATCAATTTCTGCAGAAATTGTTCCTGGTTTTCCTTCCATTTCAGCAATTATTTCTCCCCAAGGTGAGACAATCATACTATGTCCATATGTTTTTCTTGTTTTAGAATTAATCCCACATTGTGCAGGTGCGAAGACAAAGCTCAAATTTTCTATCGCCCTAGCCTTGATTAACGTGCGCCAATGAGATCGCCCTGTCGGTCTTGTAAAAGCAGCAGGGATTGAAATCATATTTACACCTTTTAAACTTAGCTTTCTATACAATGATGGGAATCTTAAGTCATAGCAAATACTCATTCCTATTTTCCCCCATGGTAATTTACCAGTAACTATTTTGCTTCCTTTAGTAAAAATTTTAGATTCTTTATAAGACTCACTTTTAGATATATTTACATCAAACATATGGATTTTATCGTATTTACAAACTACATCCCCAGAACTATTAATCAAGTAAGACCTATTATAAAGTTTACTCTTTTTATCCTTAATTATTATTGATCCTAATAAAATCCAAGCTGATCTTTTTTTTGCTAATAATTTAATTTCACGTAAAAATGGATCATCCTTTTCCAAAAAAGTATTTTCTAATAAATGATATTTATTTAATGATACAATATTACTTATCTCTGGTGTGAGAATAAAATCTGCACCTTTATCACAAGCTTTGTTAATAAATTTTTTTGTATTTGATAAGTTTTCTGAAACTGATTGCTTACTATTTAATTGAACACAGGCAACAGTGAGTTTCTGCTTCTTTTTAGCCATCAGCTAGATATTTTTCTAGATTTCCCTCAATCACAATTTTGTGCAATTCTTGGAAACCTCCTATATGCACATCTTTTATAAATATTTGTGGAACAGTTCTTCTACCACTAGCTTTTTTAAGCATTACTTCTCGTTCAGTTGGATCATCTTGAATATTTATTTCTCTGTAGCTAATTTTTTTTTCATCAAGAAGTTTTTTAGCTCGATCGCAGTAACCACAATTATAAGAAGAATATATTAAAATTTCTTTATCCATAAAAAATTAAATCATATCCTCAAAAAAACTAATAATCTCGGACAAATTTTCCAAAACCTCATCATCTTCTATATATGTTTCGCCAAGCCTCACTACAACCATATCTTTTGAAGGTATTATTAATATATATTGACCTCCGAAACCTGCACAATAATAGGTATCTTTTGGTAGTCCTCTTGTGAAGGCGGGATGAGGCATCCAAAATTTGTTGCTATACATTTTATGAGTATGTTTTGCAGGCTTTCTTGTGTCATCTATCCAACTTTTAGAAACTATAGTTTCTCCATCCCATTGTCCATTCCTTAAATAAAGATATCCAAAGCGTGCAAAGTCTCTTGCATTTGCAAAAACAGAACTGCCTCCTATAAAAGTACCAGAATCATCAAACTCAAATATAGTATTTTTTAGTCCAATTTTATTAGATAAGTTATCACTGATAAATTTCTGGTAATCTTGGTTCTGCTCTTGAAGTCTTATTTTAATAATTTTGCTTAGAATATTAGTTTCTCCAGTTGAGTAATTATATTTCATACCAGGAGTTATGGTTTTAAGAGGCAAAGAGGATGCGAATGATGCTTGATCAAATCTTCCTTTTCCAAACAACATTTCAAGTGTATCTGACCTACCATTAGTGTCATATTCCTCAACGAAGTCCAGTCCAGATTGCATATTTAATAAATGAGCTATTGATATGTTTTTTCTATCATCTGTCCACTCGTTCAATAAATTTTTTTCGTCTTTAGAATCGATGAAACCCTTATCAATCATTATGCCTGTAAGTAACCCGATGTAGCTTTTGGCCATTGAATAGGAAACTAATTTAGTTCTTTGATTAATTGGATCATTATATTTTTCATAAACAATGGATCCGTTTTGGATGACTAATAAAGCATTTGTTCGTCCAAGGGTTTCACTGGATTTAGTTGAAAAAGTATAATCAATAATTTTATTAAAATCTTCGTCATTTAATTCTAATTTGTTTTCAGGCCAATTAGCTGTGGGCCATTTTAATGATTGGTCGTGCGACAATTGATTTATAATTGCAAATGATGGATTGACCATAAGCAGAATTAAAGATATTAAGCCTATAATTTTATAAAAAGTATGCATAAATTTTTAAAGAACTTTTACTATATAATTACTGCTATTTCATTAATTTTTTTTCTTAAAATTAATTATATTTTTGCAGATGAAACACTCATAGGACTAAATGCCTCTGCTAAACATTATTGTACATGTTTATTTATATCAAATATGGAACAGGAGTACTGTGATACATCTTACGACCTTATAATGTCTGCATCCACTAATAATGATCTGTTCAAACAAATTAAAATGTTAGGGTACGAAGCAGATTTTGAAAAAAAGGAAATTATTATTGAATATGAAGATTATAATATCAAATCAACTTTTTCAGAAGAAACAGGATGTTATTTTAAAAAGTAATCTACTACTTTGGTGTTAGCAGGTAATAATTTCTTTTTTCTCAATTCAACCTTAGATACCCATTCAATTTTTTCGCTTTCATTATTACAAATTTTACCAGACCATTTTTTTACTTCAAACACATACATCATAAGTAAAAAAGATTTATATTGATGTTTAAAAAAACTATAGTTTACAAGTTCTTTTATATTAATATTAATATTTAATTCTTCTTTAAGCTCTCTTGCCAAAGCTTGTAAGTATGTTTCATAATTATTAAGTTTACCTCCAGGAAATTCCCAGCAATCTCTATAGCTTTCCTTTTTTTGTCTATTCATAATGAGAATCTGATTTTTTTTATTTCTGATAAATGCCGACGAGCAAAATATTACCTTCATGTCTTGTAGGAGGCGTTGATATCAATATATCTATGGGAAAAATCACAAGTTAATATTCTAGATTCTTCTCTTCCATTATTAAGATCAATATTTATATTAATTCTATCTTTAGATAAGTACTTCCTTAACTTGCTTTCATCAATTTTAGGGTTAGCTAATCCATTTTTTGCAACCAAATATTTACCAAAACTAATATGTAATTTACCTTTATTGACTTTTTCATAAGTCTTACCGATAGCCATCACAATCCTTCCCCAGTTTGGATCCCCTCCATAAATGGCTGTTTTAACTAATGCCGAATTAGCTATAGATCTTGATATTTTGTCTGCAGAAAATTTACTTTTAGCATTTTTAATATTTATTTCGATTAACTTAGTTGCACCTTCTCCATCTCTTACTATTTGCTCAGCCAAATATAAGAATACTTTTTTTAGATCCAATTTAAATTTTTTTAATCTTGTATCATTGATTGAATGAATCTTATTATTAAGCTTTTTAGCATTAGTAGATGTTAACATGACTGTATCATTGGTCGACTCATCC
The DNA here is from genome assembly GCA_902634045.1 of uncultured Pelagibacteraceae bacterium. Taxonomy (GTDB): domain Bacteria; phylum Pseudomonadota; class Alphaproteobacteria; order Pelagibacterales; family AG-422-B15; genus CACPJE01. Next base: position 33,147 of record CACPJE010000002.1, on the reverse strand, counting down.
CCATCAACACTTATAGAATTAAAAGAATCTGGAGTAAATTTATTAATTAGAGATCTCAAAATACTTGGGCTTAATTCTGCATCAGTAAATATAAATCCTAACATTGTAGCCATATTAGGCTCAATCATTCCGGATCCTTTTGAAATACCCGTAATTTTAACTTTTTGATTTCCAATTGAGGTATTAATACTAATGCCTTTAGGGTATGTATCAGTAGTCATTATTGCACGAGCAGCATCAATCCAATTTTTACTTGGACTCTTTTTTTGTTTTAGTGCCTTAATAACTTTATGAGTTGGAAAAGGCTCCCCTATAACTCCAGTGGAAGCAATAAATATTTTCTTCTCGGATATTTTAAATTGAGACGCAATTGTTTTTACTACTTGTTCAATCGCTCTTTCCCCTTGCTTTCCTGTAAACGTATTAGCGTTGCCAGAATTGACAATGATAGCTTGAACTTCTTTACCTTTAAGTGCTTTAGAATTCCAATCCAATGTTGCTGATCTTAGTGAGGAGTTTGTAAATACTTCGGCTATAAAACATTTACCTTCAAAAATAAAGACCGATAAATCGTTTCTCTTCTTATTATATAGATTGGCACAGTACGTGTATAACTTAACGCCATCAATTGGATTAAGCATTTTAGTACTCTTAGGGGCTAAAGGAGATATTTTATTCAAATTTTTTTTCGCCATAATAGAGCTACAGGTTTACTTTAATTTCTATGTAATTGACAATAATTTCTCACACTATAAAAGCTTGTAATTATTTAAAAAATAACAATATCTTAAGATATCATGGTTAATTTAAGCTCTGTTTTAAGCTCAATTTTTGGCACAGACAATAAAAAAAAACTAAAAGAGTTTTCTCAGATAGTTAAAAAGATTAATGAATTAGAGGAATATTATAACTCTAAGACACATGATGAAATTCTAAATGATGTAGAAAGTCTTAAAAATAAGACATTAAATATTGCTAGTTTAGATGAGTTGATACCTGATGCCTTTGCGATAGTTAGAGAAGCTGCAAAAAGAACTTTGAAGCAAAGACACTTTGATGTTCAATTACTTGGTGGATTAGTTTTACATAATGGTGGAATAGCTGAAATGAAGACTGGAGAAGGCAAGACTCTGGTTTCCACTTTAGCCGCATTTCTAAATTCCCTCTCAGGAAAAGGGGTTCATATTGTAACCGTTAATGACTACTTAGCTAAAAGAGACTCTGAATGGATGGGAGAGATCTTTAAATATTTGGGTCTATCAGTTGGATGTTTGACCAATGATCTTGTTGGAATAGAAGTAAGAAAAGAAATGTACAATTGTGACATAACATATGGAACTAATAATGAATTTGGATTTGACTATTTAAGAGACAATTTAAAAGCTCAAAAGAAAAATATTGTTCAAAGAGGTCATAATTTTTGTATTGTAGATGAAGTTGATAGCATATTAATTGATGAATCAAGAACTCCTCTAGTTATTTCTGGAGCAACTGAAGATAAAACTAATTTGTATAATACTATTGATAGATTAATACCTTTTTTAGATGAAGATGATTATGAAATTGATGAAAAATCAAAATCAGGTAACTTGACAGAAAAAGGAAATGATAAAGCTGAGAAAATTCTCAGTGAAAGAAAAATAATACAAAGTAATTCTTTATATGATATTGAAAATGTTGCTGTTGTTCATCATATCAATCAAGCTTTAAGAGCTCATAAATTATTTGAAAAGGATACAGATTATATAGTTAAGTCTGGACAAGTAATTATTGTTGATGAATTTACTGGCAGAACTATGGAAGGCAGAAGATATGGTGATGGGCTACATCAAGCTATTGAAGCAAAAGAAAATGTAGCTATTCAAAGTGAAAGTCAAACAATGGCTTCTATTACTTATCAAAATTATTTTAGACTTTATGAAAAAATCTCCGGAATGACTGGTACTGCTATGACTGAATCAGAAGAGTTTGCAGATATTTACAATTTATCAGTTTTCGAAGTACCCACTAATGCTCCAATTGCAAGAATTGACAATGAAGACGAAATATACAGAACTGCTGATGAAAAATATGATGCTATTATTAAGCAAGTCAGTCTTTGTAGTGAAAGAGGTCAACCTGTTTTAATTGGTACAACAAGTATTGAAAAATCAGAAATTATATCAAAAAAACTTAAGCAAAACAAAATTTCACATGAAGTACTAAATGCTAAGTTCCACGAACAAGAGGCAAATATAATTGCCAATGCTGGTGAGCCTTCTGCAGTTACAATTGCTACAAATATGGCAGGTAGAGGAACCGATATCCAACTTGGTGGAAATTTAGATTTTGCTAAATCTAATCTTAAGAATTTTGATGACACTATTCATCTAGAAGAGAAAATTAAAGAGAATAAAAGTAGTGTAATTAACTCTGGTGGACTTTATGTGATTGGAAGTGAAAGGCATGAAAGTAGAAGGATTGATAATCAGCTTCGTGGTCGATCAGGTAGACAAGGAGACCCGGGTGAAACAAAATTTTTCTTAAGTCTTGAAGATGATTTAATGAGAATATTTGGATCTGATAAAATGGATAATGTACTTAAATCACTAGGATTAAAAGAAGGAGAGTCTATTAAACATGCATGGATTTCAAAGGCACTAGAAAGAGCGCAAAAAAAAGTTGAAGGCAGAAACTTCGATATAAGAAAAACCTTATTAAAATTTGATGATGTACTAAATGATCAAAGAAAAACTATTTTTGAGCAAAGACTGGATCTTATGAATTCTAACGATATATCTGAGGTTGCCAAAGAAATGCAGTATGATGTTGCAGATGAAATAGTCAATAACCATGCTCCTGAAAAATCATATATCGAACAGTGGAATGTTAAAGAAATTAAAAATGATATAAAAACTTATTTTGCAGGAGATATTAATTTAGAAATTTTGTTAAAAGAAGACGGATTTGATCAAGAAAAACTCAAAAGTAAAATTTATCAACTTATTGATAAAAGAACAGAAATCCGAGCAGAAAAACATCCTAAAGAATTAATTAATAATTTAGAAAAAATGGTTCTGTTAAAAATTATTGATGATAAATGGATGATGCATATAAATAATCTTGAACAACTAAGAAGTACTATTGGGTTAAGAGGATATGGGCAAAGAGACCCTCTTAATGAATATAAAAATGAAGCATTTGGACTTTTTGAAGATCTTATTTATGGTCTAAAAAATGATGTAGCAAAAATTTTTTCTAGAATGTCTATTAGACCAAATGCTAAATTAGATCAAGATAATGATGGAAATGAAGTCAAAAAATCAGAATCAAGAGTAAAAAGTGAAAATAATAAGAAAGTTCCAAGAAATTCACCTTGTCCATGTGGTTCGGGCAAAAAATATAAGCACTGTCACGGCAAAATTAACTAATAAAATAAATCCAAGTAAAAATTGCCATTAAAACAAAAGCTCCAATCAGGGTTAATTGCATTAAAAATTTATAATTAAATAATTTCTTATTTTTAGTTATTCCATATTTGTTATTAAGAACTGTATTTGCAGTACTTAATTTTTCTGAAAATAATCCACTTCTACCTATCTGCAGATACCTTTCCTGCCTTGAATGTTTCAAATCATTACCATGCTGGTTAGATAAAATATTTAAACATGACTCAATTTCATCTCCAGTACTTTCTATAACTTTTAATTGATGTCTATGCGCTCCGCCTAATGTCTCAGAAATAATTTTATCTACTACATCAACTTTGATCATATCATTAGCTGTTAATTTTAATGCAGCAGCAGTTTCAACTTTTTTTGAAGTATCTTTCCAAAGTATTGAAGAACAAGCTTCAGGAGAAATTACCGAATAAATAGAGTTTTCTAACATCAAAACATTATTTCCTGTTCCAATTGCTACTGCACCTCCAGAACCTCCCTCGCCAATAATTACTGCTACTATGGGAACTCCTAAAGATAGACAACATTCAGTAGATTTCGCTATAGCTTCAGCTTGACCTCTCTGCTCTGCCCCGACGCCAGGATAAGCGCCAGGAGTATCAACAAACGAAATAACTGGCACATCAAACTGTTCAGCAAGCTTCATTAATCTTTGAGCCTTTCTGTATCCTTCAGGTCTTGGCATTCCAAAATTGTGCTCTATTCTTGAAGAAGTATCATGACCTTTTTCATGACCAATTACTAAAACTGACTTGCCACGAAACTTTCCAAATCCTCCAATAATAGCTTTATCATCTGAGAATGACCTATCACCAGAAAGTGGGAAAAAATCTTCAATCAAATTTTCTATATAGTGTTTTGTTTTTGGTCTATCAGGATGCCTAGCTATAAGAGTTCTTTGCCAAGGGGTGATATTTGAAAAAATTTTTTGATAAGCAATTTTAATATCTTTTTCAACATTTGAAATTTCTTCTAATAAACTTTCGGAAGGGGCATTATCATTTAATGATTTTAACTCTAAAATTCTAGCATCTAAAGATTCAATTGGTTTCTCAAAATCAAGATATGTATTCATCTAACTAATAAAAAAAATAATTAGCTCATTGTCTCAATTAATTTAGTTTGCTTCATTATCTGCTCCGCTTGCCTTACTGATGCTGCATCAATTAACTTGCCATCTAAAGTGGCTGCTCCAGCCCCTGACTCTTGGGCTTTTTTCATAGCTTCTAATATATTTTCAGCTTTCTTTACTTCTTTTTCAGGTAAAGTGAAAACTTCATTTGCTAAATCTACTTGACTTGGGTGGATAGCCCATTTCCCTTCACAGCCCAATATTGCAGTTCTTTTAGCATGAGATTTAAAGCCATCAGGATCAGAAAAATCTCCATATGGTCCATCTATAATTCTTAAGCCATGCGTTCTTCCTATGGTGGTCATTTTAGAAATTGGATAATGCCACATATCATTCCAATGAATTACCCTTTCTCCATTACTTTCATCCGTTAAAATAGAATAATCAGAATTTGATCCTCCTATATTTGTTGTGCGCATTCTTACTGAAGCTGCATAATCTGCATACCCAAAGTGTAAAGATTCAACTCTGTCACTTCCAGAAATAATACTATCAAGGTTAGTAATTCCCATTGATGTTTCAACTATTAGCTCAAAGCCAATTTTTTTCTTTCTTCCAACTTTATTCTCAACTTGTGAAACAAGCATATCAATAGCGTATATATCATGAGGTACACCAGCTTTTGGAATCATAATTAGATCGAGACGCTCACCAGAATTTTCCATAACATCAATTACATCTCTATAGCAATAATGTGTGTCCAGACCATTAATTCTTATCGAAATAGTTTTTTTTCCAAAATCTAGTTCTTGTAAAGCCTGTATAATATTTTTTTTTGCTTGATCTTTATCTTGAGGAGCTACTGCATCTTCTAAATCTAAACAAATAATATCCGCATTACTTGAAGCAGCTTTGGCAAATAAATCTACTTTTGAGCCAGGGACAAAAAGTTCTGAACGATTAAGTCTTATTGGTTTAGTTGGTATTGAAGTAAAGCTCATATTTTTTTAAATATCATTATAATTATCTATTATCAAGTTAATTAGGGTAATAGCTTATCTATTCAATCTAAATTAACTTTTGATAATGGATGGTTATCTTTTATAATCTCTTTCAGCCTCTCTTTTAGAACATGAGTATATATTTGAGTAGTTGAGATATCTGAATGACCTAGAATCTGTTGAAGAGACCTTAAATCCATACCATTCTCCAATAAATGAGTAGCAAAAGCATGTCTAAGCTTATGTGGACTAATGCGCTTTATTCCCAAGTTTGCATCTAAATTCAGTTGATTTAACAATTGATTAAATCTTTGTCGAGTAATATGACCAATCGAAGACTGTTTTGAAGGAAATAACCACATAGATTTATCTTGACCCGATATGAAATAATTACGAATTGTAAGATACTTTTCTAATGATCTTCTTGTCTTTTTGCTTATAGGAACAAGACGTTCTTTATTTCCTTTACCTGAAATCAATAAAAAATTTTTATCTTCATAAACTGATGAAAGTTTCATTTCTACGAGCTCACTAACTCTAATTCCTGTTGCATATAAAATTTCAATCATAGTGTATAAACGAATACCTGGGGCTGAACGATCTTTTTTTGTGAATTCTAAAATCTTATCTATATGTGTACTAGATAAAATAATTGGAAGTTTCTTCGTTTGTTTAGGAATTTCAAAATTTCTTAATGGATTAATCTTAATTTCTTTTTCATCTAATAGAAATTTAAAAAAATGAGTCAAAGAAGAAATTTTTCTTGCAATTGTCGATCTCTCATAACCTCTATCCTTAAATTGACTTATAAATTCCTTTATATCTCGATCTTTAAACTTCGTAAGCTCAAGATTTTTTTTTTGAATAAAATCAATAAATTGATCAAGATCATTCTTGTAAGAATGAAGCGTATTCCTTGATAATCCCTTTTCAGATGCTAGAACTTCTAAGAAATTTTCTACTAATAAATTATGATTCACAAAATCTAGATTGGATTGTTAACAAAATATTCGAATATAAAATTATCTAAATAAATTGGGTCTAATTTATTTAATGATTCTAATATTAAAAATAAGGAATATTGATCAAGCATACTAGAAGAATTTTTACCATGAATTAAGTTAATCAAAAGTATCATTTCACCTATATTTCTTTGAGGAACAGAATTTAAATACTGCGCTAATTTAATATTAGTAACTAGAGTTGGGATTTCATTTAACTCATTTCCAGTCTTCCAATATTCTAATAATTTTAGTTCATGTCTAATTTCAGAGTATTTTGCTAATATATTCTTTTGTTTTTCAGACAATGAATCGCTTGATAATAATAAATTTATACTTTCTTTATTTATTATTCCCGTATTTCCCTTTAGTGAAAGATAGATATTGATTTTAGCTTTAGTGATTTCTGCGTCTTTAATAAAGTCAAGGTTATCAAGCCATTTTTGACATTGTTCAAAATCGTTATTCAATAAAAGCAATAGACAGACTGAAGGGGCATGATTTTTATACTCTTGCTTGGGTGTAATAATCTTTATTTTATCATAAATTAAATCTGCTGAATTAATTAAAAGATTTTCATTTGCCATATTTTTTACAAAGGATGATGCTAGTGATATTAGATCCGTCTGGTTCGAAGTTGATCTTATCTGATTATAAAGTAGAGCTCTTTTTTCAAGTTCAGATGTTGCATCATTGAAATCTATATCAATTGCAATTTCATTATCAATCAAATATTTTTCATAGATATTTGCAAGAGTTTCAGAATTAATGATTCCTCTGAGTAATAATTTCTCAGCTAAATAAATCTTATTTGTATTTGAATGAGCATTAGAATTTATGTAAAACAGTTGTATTTCAATTTCAGAGTCATCACTAATATACTCAGAAAAATCAATATTTTTATTATTGATTAGATTCAATTTATATAAATCTAAATTTTGTATTTCATTTAAGTCAATATCCGTTTCATTTAAATATGAATTAAGAATATAAACTAATTCTTCATCATAAAATTCTTCCTCAATTATTAATGAAACAAATAAATCAATAGCTGGTAAATTATTTGACATTGCATTGCAAAATGCTCTGATTTTAAGATTAAGATTTTCACTGGAGATTTTATCCAAAGTTTTATTAACACAAATACTTTTGTAATTAATTTTCAAAAGATTGAGGTTAATTATACTTTGGACTAAGTCTTCATCCCAATTTTCAGGTTCAATTAATTCTGAAATTGATAATATTGAATTATAGTCTCCAACTGACTTAAAGTGATCTAGCTTTAATTGAAGAAAATTAACTTTTGATTTATGAATATCGATAGGTGGAGTTGCAATGGTTAATAAAGACTTAAGTTTTAAATCTAATAACTCTTTATTATTACTTTTCGTTGGCAAATTCTTAATTAAGTAATCAATGTCGTTAAAATTAGAAAACTTCCATATATCTGATGAAAATCCACCATTTAATTCATCGTATAATCCCAAAGTATCATTGGTCGAATAATTAAAATCAGATTTGATTACATCTTCTAAATTTGAAGAGTCATCACCTAAAACTTTGTTTGTTACTATATCCTCTTCTAAATTTAAATTTTCAAGCTGGGGAATGTATCGATTAGTACTTTGCCCCCAGATTTCAAAGGGTTCAGATTCAGCTGAAATTTCTTCAGCAGCGGCCTTGCTAAAATTAAATAAGATTAAGGTTATAACTATTACAGTAATTATGTATAATAGTTTAACAAAAAAAATGTTGCTTTTAATAAGATCACTCATAAATTTTTCACTAAATAGATTATCCTAAAACTGTGAAATTTCATCACATTTAATAATGTCAAAAATAAGACTGAGTCATAACAGAAATAATATAGTTCTGATAGGCCATATGGGATCAGGGAAAACTTCCATTGGTAAGAATTTGTCAAAAAAAATAGGTTTTGATTTCATTGATACTGATGAGGAAATAGAAAATCACTCAAAGATAACGATTTCTGAGTTTTTTAAAAAAAATGGAGAAGATAAGTTTAGAAAACTAGAAGAAATAGTTATAAAAAAACTACTTAAGAATAAAAAAAAGACTGTTATTGCTCTAGGGGGAGGTTCATTTGAAAATGACAGAATAAGAAATCATATTATAAATAATGATTTCTCAATATGGCTAAAATGTAATCTGAAAACTCTTTCCTACAGATGTAACAATCGTAATAATAGACCTCTATTAAAAGAGAAAAATATAAGAAGTGTACTTGGAAAACTAGACAAAATTAGAAAAAGAAATTATATGAAAAGTAATTTAAAAATTGATGTTTCTAAAAAAACTAAATCACTAGTTGTGCGAGAAATAATGAACAATTTAATTAATGAATAAGAAGATTTTAAAGATTAGAACTCCTAAGGGCCAATATTCTATTATAGTCGGTCATAATACAATTAATGATACTGCTAAATATTTAAAGCCGTTATTGAATAATAATAGAGTTTTCATTGTTGCTAGTAAAAAGGTAATTAAGTTTCATAAAAGTAAATTATTAAAAGTTCTGGATAATAATAATATAGAAACAGTTTTAGTTGTTATAGATGATAGTGAGAAAAAGAAAAACTTTAATACTATATCAATAATTTCTAACACACTTTTAAAAAAAGGTATTGATAGAAATGATTTATTAATTGCTTTTGGTGGAGGAGTTATAGGAGACATTACTGGATTTGTCTCAAGTATTATTTTGAGAGGAATTAAATTCGTTCAAATTCCTACAACTCTTTTAGCTCAAGTCGATTCTTCTGTTGGAGGTAAAACAGGAGTAAATACTCTTCATGGAAAAAACTTAATAGGTACTTTTTTTCAACCTCAAATTGTGATTATTGATACTATTTTCCTTTCTTCATTGCCAAAAAGGGAACTGCTATCTGGCTACGCAGAAATTATAAAATATGGTCTAATAATGGACTATTCTTTCTATAAGTGGTTAGTAAAAAATGGTAATAAAGTTATAAGCTTAAATAGAGAATTCTTAATTAAATCAATCTATAATAGCTGTAAAAATAAGGCTAAGATTGTTAATAAAGATGAAAAAGAAAAAAATATAAGAGCCTTATTGAATTTGGGTCATACATTTGGTCATGCAATTGAATCCATAAATCAATACAAAAAAAATATCAATCATGGAGAGGCAGTTTCAATTGGAATTGTATTTGCATTGAAACTTTCTCAAGAATTAAAACATCTAGATAATAAAAAAGTAGATAATGCAATTAAACATCTAAAAGATATTGGATTACCAACTTCTCTACCTAAATCATTCAAAAAAAATACTACTTTAAAAAAATTTGTATTGGCAATGAAAAAGGATAAAAAAGTAAAAAGAGGAAAAATAAATCTTATTCTATTAAAGAAAATTGGGAAAGCCTTCATCACAAACAAATTTCCTGAAGAAAAATTAAATAAAGTAATATTATCACAATTAAAATAAATGTTTTTTGAAATTATAGTTTTATTCATAGCTATCATAATCTTACTGATTCTTTCAGCATTTTTCTCTGGATCAGAAACTGCTTTAACAGCTAGTACCAGAAGTAGGCTGACCGGTCTTAGAATGAAAGGAAAAACAAAAGCCAAAGTTGCTATTGAATTACTAAATAAGAAAGAATCTCTGATTGGTGCTATTTTACTTGGTAATAATCTTGTTAATATTTTGGCTTCAGCATTAGCGACAAGTCTTTTAATCAAATTATTCGGAAATACTGGAGTAGCTTATGCAGTAATCATTATGACGGCATTAATTGTTATTTTTGCAGAAATTCTTCCAAAAAGTTATGCAATTGCCAATGCTGAAAAATTAGCTTTATTAGTTAGCCCCATTTTAAAACCTCTTGTGTTAATTCTTGCTCCTATAACTTGGGTAATGGAAAAAATAGTGTTTTCTTTATTAAGTTTTGTTGGAATAGAACATGATAAAAACTCAAGATCAATATCTGTTGAAGATGAAATTAGAGGTACTGTCAATTTACATCATAAAGAAGGGCGTCTTTTTAAACTTGATAAAGATATGGTTACAGGAATTTTAGATCTTTCTGAAATAACAGTTGAAGATATAATGGTTCATAGAAGTAATATATTTATGGTAAATATTGACGATAATCCTAAAAAAATAATCTTTCAAGTCACAGATAGTCCTCACACAAGGATACCGGTATGGAAAGATAATAATGAAAATATTATTGGCTTAATTCATGCAAAAAATCTCTTGAAAATGCTTAATCACAAAAATGGTAAGGAGATAAGTAGGGATGATATTAAAAATTCACTCATAAAAACGTGGTTTGTTCCTGAAACAACTTCCCTAAAAGATCAGTTACAAATGCATCTAAGGAGAAAAATTAAATTGGCAATGGTTGTTGATGAATATGGGGCTTTAAAAGGAATGATTAGTTTAGAAGATATAATTGAAGAAATAGTCGGAGATATTAGTGATGAACATGATATCGATCTATCAGATGTAATCAGAGAAAAAGATGGATCTTTAACAGTTAATGGAACTACTGAAATAAGAAATATAAACAGAAATTATGGGTGGGATTTACCAGATGAAGATGCAAATACTATTTCAGGATTGATTATTAATGAGTCTAGATCTTTTCCTAAAAAAGGTCAGATATTTCAATTTTATGGATTTAAGTTTGAAATCCTTGATATTTACAAAAATACAATAACAAAAATTCGAATATCTTCACTTAATTAATTCATATTCTTCTAGAGTATAAAGCTTTAATCTAATTGAATGAATATCATGTGAAATTTCTTCAGAAAGTGTTTTGTGAACTAGTCTTTCTCTATCAATCTTAGATAAACTCTTGAAGCTTTTAGATACAATTATCAGCTTTATATGCGATGTATCATTATTATCTTCCAGGTAATGACTTTTATGCTTATCAGAAAAATTAATAATTTTAAAAAAATCTGGTAAGAAATTTTTATTTATTTTTTCCGTTATTATTTTTTCAAGATTCATTTAATATAATTTTAACACATATTTAAAATTTATGAATAATAGAAAGTGTAATATTGATGGATGTGAAATGGAGGCTAATTATAAGGCACCTTCATCACCTGATGAGCTAGAGAAATACATATGGTTTTGCTTTAAACATATCAAAGAGTATAACAAGAAGTGGAATTTCTTTGCCAATATGACAGCAGATGAAATAGAAGAATTTCTTGAAAATGATATCATTGGTCACAGAAAAACTAAAAAAATGGGAGCTCATAACAAGTATTTTGAAGATGTTTCAAAAATCTCTGAGTCAATATTCTCAGCATTTAATGGGCTTGATAAATCATCAATAAATCCTAACTTAATTAGTTCTAAATATTTAAATGCTTTAGCTGTCATTGGTATCGACGATAAAGATGTTACTCTTGATAAAATTAAAGCAAAGTTTAAAAAGATTGTAAAAGAACTACACCCTGATACAGTTGGTGAAAATAAAAATAATACGGAAAAGTTAACAAAGGTACTTGAGGCTTATAAAACACTAAAGGAATATCATGACAACTTCAAATACTCCAGGTCCATCTAAACCAGACATATCAATATCTGTTAATCAAGCATTTGGTCTAAATACGGATTTGCATGTTGATGGTTTCTCTGAGAAATCAGAATATGTGCCAGAAATAGACAGTAGCTACTGCTTTGACCATTCAACTACAATGGCTATTTTATCTGGATTTAAATATAACCGTAGAGTAATGATACAAGGACTGCATGGAACAGGTAAATCAACTCACATTGAGCAAGTTGCTGCAAGACTAAACTGGCCGTGTGTGAGAGTAAACCTTGACAGTCACATTAGTAGAATAGATCTTATTGGAAAAGATGCTATTGTAGTTAAAGAGGGTAAACAAATTACTGAATTCCAAGATGGGATTTTACCTTGGTCTCTTCAAAACCCTACTGCCCTAGTTTTTGATGAATACGATGCAGGAAGACCAGATGTAATGTTTGTTATTCAACGGGTACTAGAATCCGAAGGTAAATTTACTCTTCTGGACAAAAATAGAGTTATCAAACCAAATCCTTTCTTTCGATTATTTGCGACAACTAACACGGTAGGATTAGGTGATACGACAGGCCTATATCATGGCACACAACAAATCAACCAAGGACAGATGGATAGATGGAACATTGTAACAACATTAAATTATTTAGATATAACCCAAGAAAAAAAAATAATTCTATCTAAAGTTCCTTCTTTTAATACAAAAGAAAAAACAGAAATTATTGATTTAATGATTAAGGTTGCTGATTTAACAAGACAAGGTCTTTCCAATGGGGATATTTCAACGGTAATGAGTCCAAGAACGGTACTTACTTGGGCTGAAAACGCAGAGATATTTGACTTTAATTATCCTTTAGCGTTTAAACTAACATTTCTCAATAAGTGTGATGAAAGTGAAAGACAAATAATATCTGAGTATTTTCAAAGATGTTTTGGAGAAGACCTCGACAATGTATCTTCTGAAATAAATTTATCAAAGTGAATGAAGATTTTTTAGAAGAAATAAAAAAAGCGATATCATCAACCGTAAAAGCAATTGCAGAAGATAAAGATCTTGAGGTTGTTTTCGAAGACAACCAATTTTCATCAGATAGTAAAATAGTACTTCCAAAAATAGAAAACCAAGATGATATTGACTCTCTATCTGAATTGCGTGGAAATGCTGATAACCAAGCATTAATGCACAGATATCATAATAAAGACCTTTTTAATAAGCTTGCACCAAGCGGGGAAAAAAACATAGAAATTTATAAGACTTTAGAAAATACAAGAATTCAAATGATCGGTGGTAATTTAATGAGGGGAGTTAAATCAAATTTACATGCATTATATGAAAAAAAATGTAAAGACAGCAATTTAGAAAATATTTCAGACCAATCAGATATAAATATTGAAAGTGGCATCGACCTTTACTTTAGGAGTCAAGTAAGTTCTGATCTTGTACCTAAAAATGCAGCTAAAGCTATTAGCTTATGGACAAAATGGCTACAGAAAAAAATTGGTAACCCCACAGAGGAATTGGTTAAAAGTATTCACGATCAAAAACTTTTTGCTGAAAAAGTAAATAAAATAATTTCTGATTTAAATTATTATGACCAATCAAACAATAGTGAAAAAGATAAAGATGAAGAGAACGCAAGTAATATGGAGGATCTTGGAAATAATGATAATCCTGAAGTTGAAAACCAATCTTCTTTTAGCGAAAGTGAAAATTCTGATTCTCAAGAAGAAGTAGGCTTTGAAGATAGTGAAGTTTCAGTTGACCAAGAAAGTACTGAAGAAATGAGCGATTTTGACGAGGGTAATACAGAAAATACTACGCCTCAATATAAGTATGAAACCTCAAATGATCAAATATTGAATGACTACCTCGTATACTCTGATGAATTTGATGAAACTATAACTGCTTCCCATATTTGTGAAGAAGAAGAATTAAGTAGATTAAGAAATTACTTAGATCAACAACTTAAATCGTTCCAAACAATAATATCTAGACTAGCCAATAGACTTCAGAGAAAATTACTGGCTAAACAAAATCGAAGTTGGGATTTTGACCTAGAAGAAGGTTTGCTAGATACATCAAGACTTACAAGAATAATTATGGATCCATACCATTCTCTTTCATTTAAAAAAGAAAAAGATACAGAATTTAAGGATACAGTAGTTTCATTATTGATAGATAATTCAGGTTCGATGAGAGGCAGACCAATTACTGTTGCAGCTATGAGTGCTGATATTCTTGCTAGAACCTTAGAAAGATGTGGGGTAAAAGTAGAAATACTTGGCTTTACTACAAAGGCTTGGAAAGGTGGTAAAAGTAGAGAGAGTTGGATGCAGAATAATAAACCCCCCGCACCTGGAAGATTAAATGACTTAAGACACATAATTTATAAAGCTGCTGATGAGCCCTGGAGAAGATCGAAGAAGAATTTAGGCCTAATGATGCGAGAAGGATTGTTAAAAGAAAATATTGATGGTGAAGCTCTTTTATGGGCCCATAAAAGATTACAAAATAGATATGAAGCGAGAAAAATACTAATGGTAATTTCTGATGGTGCTCCTGTAGATGACAGTACATTATCAGTTAATTCTGGAAATTATCTAGAGAAACACCTCAGAGGTGTTATCGATTGGATAGAAACAAAGTCAAATATTCAACTATTAGCCGTTGGTATTGGTCATGATGTTACTCGCTATTATAATAGAGCAGTTACAATCATAGATGCAGAACAACTAGCAGATGTGATGACTGAACAACTAGTTGACTTATTTGATGAAGACGATAAGAAAATTAGGAGAATAATTAACTAATTTTTGCTGCAACTCGTTGAAGAGTTCTTCTTATTTTTTTTGCTTTTAAAGATAATTTCTTGCTTTTTGTTCTGATCAAGAATTCATCAATTCCCCCAAATTTAGTTACTGTCCGGATAGATGAAGCAGCAACATTGAATCTTAAATTTTTATTTAATAACTCACTTTTAAAAGTAGATGATTGCATATTAGGATTGAACTTACGCCTAGTTTTATTATTAGCTTTACTAACATTATTCCCAAACTGAACTTTTTTACCTGATAAATCACATACTTTCGACATAATGAAGGCTTGATAAAGTGTTAAATCAGTATTGTCAATACCTCAAAATCTATTTCATTAGCTTTTTCAATATAAGATCGATGGTGTTATGCATTGTTTCTTTGCCCGTTAGAACGCTATTGATCATCTCTTCAAATTGATCATTTTCCCTAATTCCAGTTTCAACCTTTTGCTGAATATGATTTCTTACCTCTTCCTTGATCCAATAGGCTAATTGATCAGATCGTCTCTTTTCAAATATGCCTGACTTCTTATTAATTGATATAATTTCTTGAATAGTTGTAGTTACATCATCCATCCCTGTCTGCTCTAGTGAAGAAACAAGCATTACCTTTTTGCTAGCAGACGTTTCCGATGCAGATAAATAATGAAGAGAAGATTGATAATCTGCAGCAGTTTTTGAAGCTTGTAATTTTAGATCACCATCAGCCTTATTTACAATAAAAATATCCGCATATTCTGTGATACCTTTTTTTATACCTTGTAATTCATCTCCTGAACCTGGTCCAACGATCAAAGAAAAAATATCAACTAAGTTTGCTGCCATTATTTCTGATTGGCCTACTCCAACTGTTTCAATAAAAATAAAGTCATAACCAGCAGAATCTAAAATTATTGCTGCTTCTCTTGTTCCAAAAGAAACTCCACCAAGTGAACCTCTTGAAGGTGTAGAACGAATAAAGGTATTTTCATTTTTTGAAATCTCACTCATCCTAGTTTTATCTCCTAGTATTGATCCTCCAGTTAATTGAGAGGATGGATCAATAGCCAAAATACCTAATTTAAAACTCTTTTTAACTAAGTAGCTTCCAAAAGATTCAATAAAAGTAGATTTGCCTACTCCAGGGGAACCTGAAAATCCTACTCTAACAGAATGTCCAGGATTTAATATTAATTTAGATATTAATTCTTTACTCTCTTGCTTATCATTTTCTCTTGAAGACTCAACTAAAGTGATAGCTTTAGCAATAGCTGCCCTTTCGCCTTTAAGAATTTTGTCAACTAAACTCATGAATTAATTTTCTGATTAATTATTTTTTTTAATAATTAACTCTATCACCTTTTCTGCAGATTCTATAATATTTGAACCAGGTCCAAAAATGGCAGAGATATTATTATTGTATAAAAATTCATAATCTTGTTCTGGAATAATACCTCCTACAAAAACAATTATTTTGCTTTTTGGATCAATATTTTTTAGATTATCTATCAACTCTGGTATTAAAGTTTTATGACCTGCTGCAAGTGTAGATACACCTATCGCATGAACATCATTTTCAATTGCATCTTTAGCAACATCTTTAGGAGTTTGAAATAAAGGTCCCATATCTACATCAAAACCTAGATCTGCAAAAGAAGTAGCAACAATTTTTGCCCCTCTATCATGACCGTCTTGCCCCATTTTAACTACTAAGACTCTCGGCCTTCTTCCGTGTTTTTTACCAAAACTATCTATTTTTTTTGAAACATTCTTAAAATCTTCATTCTTATCAAAATGTTTACCATATACCCCTGAGACACTTAAACTAGTAGCAAAGTGTCTTCCAAAGACCTCCTCAAGCGCTTTTGAAGCTTCTCCAACAGTTGCCCTATGCTTCATTGCCTCAATAGTAAATTCAAGCAAATTTTTATTTTCTTTTGCAGCATTAGTTAATTTTAGCAAAGATTCATTCACTAAGTTTTCATCTCTTATGCTCTTAACTTTATTGATTTTGTTTATTTGGTCCTCTCTTACTTTATCATTATCTATAACTCTAACATCGATTTTAGGCTCTTTAGGATTCTTAAATTTATTTACTCCAACAACAACTCGATCACCACTATCAACTTTTGCTTGCTTTTTAGTAGCTGATTCTTCTATTTTTAATTTTGGTATACCCGCTTTAACAGCTTTAGTCATACCTCCTAAGGATTCGATTTCTTCAATAAGATCCCAAGATTTTTTTGAAATTTCATCAGTTAATTTTTCAATAAAAAATGATCCTGCTAATGGGTCAACTGTTTTAGTAACACCTGTCTCATTTTGTAAAATTAATTGGGTATTTCTGGCTATTCTTGCTGATTCATCAGTAGGTAAGGCTATTGCTTCATCAAATGAATTAGTATGCAAACTTTGAGTGCCCCCCAAAATAGCTGACAGAGCTTCGTATGAGGTCCTCACGATATTATTGTAAGGATCCTTTTCAGTCAAAGAAACTCCAGATGTTTGACAATGAGTCCTTAAAATCAGTGATTTTTCCTTTTTAGCTCCAAAATCTTTCATGATCTTAGACCACAAAGTTCTAGCAGCTCTTAACTTTGCAATTTCCATAAAAAAGTCTGTACCAATTGCAAAGAAAAAAGATAGTCTTGGAGCAAATTCATCAATATCAAGACCTTTAGATAAAGCCGCTCTGACATATTCAATTCCATCAGCAAGGGTGTATGCAAGTTCCAATACATTATCTGCACCAGCCTCTTGCATATGATATCCAGATATAGATATTGAATTAAATTTAGGCATTTCACGTGATGTAAATTCAATAATATCTGCAACAATTTTCATTGATGGTTCGGGAGGATAAATATATGTATTTCTAACCATAAATTCTTTGAGTATGTCATTCTGAATTGTTCCTGAAAGTAATTCTCTTCCAACATGTTGTTCCTCTCCAGCAACTATAAAAGACGCAAGAATTGGAAGAACAGCTCCGTTCATTGTCATCGAAACCGACATTTGATCTAGAGGAATATCTTTAAACAATATTTTCATATCTTCTACAGTATCAATTGCTACACCAGCCTTTCCAACATCACCTTTTACAAGTTCATCATCAGAATCATAACCTCGGTGAGTTGGAAGATCGAAAGCTACTGAAAGACCTTTCTGACCTGACTCTAAGTTTTTTTTATAGAAAGTATTTGACTCTTCTGCAGTAGAGAAACCGGCATATTGACGAATAGTCCATGGCCTATTTGTATACATTGAAGCTTTTGGACCTCTGGTAAACGGGCTACTTCCAGGTAAAGAATTTGGTTCTACAAAAGAAAGATTATTAAGATCCTCTTTGGTATATAAAGGCTTAATGTCAATTTCCTCATCAGTAGAAAAATAGAAATCTTCAGCATCAGATTTTTTGGTCTCTTTTTCAAAACTCTTTTTCCAATTACTTAAATTTTCTTGCTCTTTATCGTTTTTTGTCATTAAAGAAACTTTCTAAATTTTGATTTAGTGATATATATATTCAAATAAAATTAAAAAAAATTAGAATATTAATAGAACATAAAATGTTGATGATTCGGGCATATTATCTACACCTTTTGTTCTAAATTATACACAATATATTGTATTCCATTTTAACAACCATACAAATTAATAATTATGTTTGATAAATTAAAAAAAGTCTTTGATAAAAAAATCATAGAAGAAAATGAGGAATTTAATACCCTGCAAATCGCTATTTCAACATTAATGATTCAAACTGCAGTTTACGATGGAATTTTTGATGAGCAAGAAAAATCCAAGATATTAGAATTAATCAAAAACTATTTTAACTTTAACGAAAATCAAAAAATACAACTCTTTGCAGTTGCCATGAAAGCCAATGATGACTCTAATGATATGCAGCAATTTACTAGAACTTTGAATGATACTCTTTCTGAAGAAGAAAAACTTATTATAATTGAAATGCTTTGGAAAATTATAATTTCTGATGGAAGAATTGATGATTACGAAAATGCTTTAATAAGAAAAATATCTGGACTCCTATATATTAATGATAGAGAAGTAGGGGAAATCAAAAAAAAACTAATCAATCAAAAATAAAATGACCTATCTTGTGAATGAAAAATGCATCAAATGCAAATTGACTGATTGTGTTGAGGTCTGTCCAGTGGATTGTTTTTATGAAGGAGAAAATATGCTTGTAATTAATCCGGAAGAATGTATTGATTGTGGAGTTTGTGAACCTGAGTGTCCAGTGGACGCAATAATTTCAGACACAGAAGATAAAAATGAAAAATGGTTGAAAATTAATCAAGAATATTCTGAGATTTGGCCTAATATAACTATAAAAAAGGATGCACCTGAAGATTCAGCTAAGTATGAAAATGAAGATGATAAATTTAATAAGTATTTTTCGAAAAACCCTGGTCAATAGAAAGTAAAGATATGAATAAAAATAATAAAAAGGTATTAAAAAAGAAATCCAAAATTATAAAAAAAAAGAAAAAAGCTGAAAAAAAGAAAAAAGCAGTAAATAAAAAAAAAGCTGTTAAAAAGGTAAAGAAACCAGTTAAAAAAAAGTCAGCAAAAAAGAAAGTAGTTAAAAAAACTCAAAAGAAAGAAATTGCATTAAAACCTCCTCCGCAATCTGATAAGAAAGTTAATAACAGATTAATTAATCCATCTCATTATCAAGCTAAAAAAGTAAAAAAAGTTTTAGAAATAAAAACGATAAAAGAAAAAAAAGTTAAAAAAATATTCAATACTAAGGACTATGTTGTCTACCCTACTCATGGAGTTGGATTAGTTATAGATATAGAGAAAAGAGAAGTAGTAGGCCAAAAATTAGAGATGTATGTAATCGAGTTTATAAAAGATAAGTTAATTTTACGTGTACCTGTAGAAAAAGCAAAATCACTCAATTTAAGAAAAGTTTCAAAACCATCAAAAATTCAGTCTGTTTTAAAAATATTGTCTGAAAAAGCAAAAATTAAAAGAACTATGTGGAGTCGAAGAGCTCAAGAATATGATTTAAAAATAAATTCTGGAGATATTCATCAAATAGCTGAGGTTGTTAGAGATTTAAATAGAGCTAATAATCAAATTGAGCAATCATACAGTGAAAGACAATTATTTGAGCTTTCTTATGATAGATTTTTAAGAGAAGTCATTGCTGGTTTAAAAATCTCCGAAGAAGCAGCCATTAAAAAAGTTGATAAAATACTAGGTAGAGATAAATTAAAAAAAACGCCCTTAGCTTTAAACTAAGGGCGTAAAAAAAGCATTGATTAAATCAATGCTATTATCTTTTTTTTCTTCTTTTCTTTTTAGCAGCTTTTTTTCTCTTTTTAGGAGCGGCTTTTTTCTTTTTAGCGGCTTTCCTTTTTTTCTTTTTAGGAGCGGCTTTTCTTTTCGCCTTACGCTTAGGAGCAGCTTTTTTCTTCTTAGCTGGCTTCTTTTTAGCGGCTTTTCTTCTTTTTTTAGGAGCTGCTTTTTTCTTAGCTTTTTTCCTTGCTTTAGCAAAGATCACTTTTAGTTCCTCCATATTTATCTCCCCCCATTTCGGGTTTAGTTAGAGGTTATTAGATGAATCACTAAGTGATTCGTTCTGATACAATCATTAAACTTTTATTAAAAACTGTCAATTTTTGAGTTTTTACAAAATTTTTTTTATAAATATAAGAAAATTGCAATATGTATTATAACTTTAGTTTTTTTATTTAACTTATTATGATTATTAGGTTTTTTATTTCAAAAATATTTATTTTTTATTTAAATAGATAAATATTTTATTTTTTAGAAAAATTATTTTTTATTATAAATAAAAAAAAATTGCGCTCGTAGCTCAGTTGGATAGAGCACAGGATTCCTAATCCTGGGGTCGGATGTTCGAATCATCTCGAGCGCACCATATTAATTTTATTTTAGGCTACAGGTGAGCCGTTTTTAACTACACTTTCAGGATGAAGAAGGATAACTTTATTGTCTCGATCAATTGAACCCAAGACTAATACTTCTGACTCTACGCCAGCTATGTTTTTTTTTTCAAAATTACAAATCGCGATCACTTGTTTATTTATAAGATCATTAATAGAATAATTTGTGATTTGGGCAGAACTATGCTTAATCCCAACCTTTTCTCCAAAATCTATCTTTAATACATACGCTGGCTTTCTAGCTTTAATATTTTCAGTTACTGAAATAATTGTTCCTGTTAGGATTTCAATTTTTTCAAAATCTTTATAGTCTATAATTGGTTTATCCATTTTTATTTTTTTGATTTTATTATAATTTTTATTTTAAATAAGATTTACTTCCTAGTGAAGTAAATCATAGACATAATTAGCAATACTTAATGATGAGGTTAAGCCTGGAGATTCAATGCCATATAAATTAACTAGATTATTAATATTGTGTTCTTTAGTTCCTTGAATTAAAAAATCACTTTTGCCCTGACCTTTATTCTTAAGTTTTGGCCTGATACCTGAATATCCAGGTTTTAACAATGATTTATCAATTGAAGGGAGGTATTTTTTTATTCCTCTATAAAAAATATCTAATCTACTATCATTAACATCATAGTTGATCTCATCTATCCATTCAACATCAGGTCCAAATCGAACTTGCATTCCTAGATCTAAGCCTAAATGCAGACCAAGACTTGCTTCATTCGGAACAGGATAAATCAGATGTTTGATATTAAGATTTCTTCCAGTATCAAAATAATTGCCCTTAGCGTAATAGATTTGAGGAATAGTTTCTTGTTTTAAAGATTTGATTCCCTGGGATATTTCTTGAGCATAAAGACCTGCAGCATTAATCAAATTATTTGAATTTATTTCAATTTCTTCTTCATTACATAATATTTTAGATTGAAAAATATCATTTACTATTTCTGACTCTAAAAACTTACTATTAAAAGATATTGAACCACCTTTATCCTCTATTTCACCTATATAAGATCTCATTAATGCACTTTGATCAATTATGCCTGTTGTAGGCACATACAACGCTTCTAGACATTCTATTAATGGTTCTTTATTTTTGACATATCCTTTGGATACAAATTTAATACCTTCAACTCCCGCATCTTGAGACTGATTCAAAATATTTTGCAGTTCTTTAGATTCATCACTGCTAGTAGCAACAATAAATTTTCCAGTATTTATATGAGGAATTTGATACTTATCACAATATTCATAAAGTAGCCTGTTACCAATAGGACATAGTTTTGACTTCAGAGAATCTTTATCATAATAAACTCCTGCATGTATTACGCCACTATTTCTAGTACTAGTAATTGTTCCAAAAGTAGACTGTTCTTCTATTACTAGCACATCCCTTTTTGAAAGTGCAAATTTTCTTGCAATAGCTAAACCTACTACACCTGCTCCAATCACAATAGTATCTACAAAATTATCAGTCATTAATTTCTTTAATCATTAGAGATACTTTTTTAGTTTGATTTTCAGTTAGCTGTGTTCCAACTCTTTTGTATGCAAGACCTTCATGGAATTTTTTTGAAACTAGATTCGGCGGCTTGATATTAAATTCGCATGCTATTCTCTTTATATCTTTCATAACACTTTTTTCTAAATCAACGTATAGGCTCTTTCCAATACCCTTTCCTCTAAACTCATACTTTACAGCTATTCTGTCGATATAAGCAAAATCTGAAAATTTGCCGCTAAACCATTTGTAATTAAGACTCTCATATTTTAATCCTGCAGGAAGAACAAGCAAAAAACCACAAACTTGCTCATTATCGTTTAAAGAAACTTTAAAATAAATGCTTCTCTTTAAAAACCATTTAAACTCTTCTAATGATACGGCGTTTACTGCTGGAATTGCTTCTTCATTAATTATCCTTATATTTTCAAGGTCACTAACAGTTGCTTCTCTTAGTTTAAACATAATTAATTGATTGTAATTTTATAAGCTTTCTTTAGCAAGTCTGGCATTCTGATTGGCTTATAAGTATCTAAACTAATACATACATAATCAACATTTGATCTAAAAACAGTTTTATTGTCTTCAATTCTTATCACTTGGAATAATCTGCTTAGTTTCAGTCTAGAATCAGTTTTTGTTATCCAAGTTGAAATAAGAATACTATCATTTTCAAAAAGTGAACCGAGATATTCAATCTTATTCTTAATTACTACACACGCACATCTTAAATCTTGATATGTTTGTGGACTGATCCCTAATGATTTTGAATGATCCCAGCTCACAATTTCACACCAATCTAAATAAACTTTATTGTTTACATGACCTAATACATCAATATTTTCTTTTAAAACTTGAAACTCTAAAATATGCGGATTCTTATAATCCCAATCAAATGACGTAGACCTGTTCATTTTCTTAATTCTTTAGGAAGTTTAAAGCTTACATTTTCTTCACCATATATAGCGTGCTCAATTTTTATATTAAAATGTTCTTCAAACTTATCTACTACCTCTTCGACGAGAATATCTGGTACTGACGCACCTGATGATATGCCAATAATATTCGCTTTATTATATTCTTCTAAATTTAATTTACTTGCATCTTCTAAAAGATGTGCATTCTTACACCCTGAGTTAATTGCAACCTCTACCAATCTATTAGAGTTTGAAGAATTTTCTGAACCAATTACTATAAATGAATCACATTTTGAAGCATGAGCTTTAATAGCATTTTGTCTATTCGTTGTTGCATAGCATATATCTTCTTTTGGAGAAGATTTAATATTTGGAAATCTTCTTCTAAGTTCTAAAATAATACTATTTGTATCGTCAATCGAAAGTGTAGTTTGGGTAATGAATCCTATTCTATCATCTCTATTAAAATCTAATTTATCTATGTCAGATATCTTTTCAACTAGATAAATGGAACCTTCAGGAAGCTGGCCCATAGTGCCTTCAACTTCTGGATGATTCCTATGACCAATAAGAATAATCTTGATGTCTTCCTCATAAAATTTACGAGCCTGCACATGCACTTTAGTTACAAGAGGACAGGTAGCATCTATAACTATTGATTTATTATTTTTTGATTGATGAACTATTTTTTTAGATACGCCATGAGCGGAAAAAATTAAAGGTCGATCACTTGGAACATTTTCTACATCCTCAATAAAAATTGTTCCTTTTTGCTCAAGGTCCTTAATTACATACTTATTGTGAACAATTTCATGTTTTACATAAACTGGAGAACCGTAAGTCTTTAAGGTCTCCAAAACTACGTCCACGGCTCTTGTAACTCCCGCACAAAAGCCCCTAGGTGAAACTAATAGAATTTGCTTATTCTTTTTATTCATATTATTTTAATATCTAATATATATAGTTTTTTCCTATGAATTTTGAATTAATAATTGAAAATTATACTAAAGGCATAATTTCAAACAAATTTAAAACACTTTTTTTAGCATTAGTAATCATTTTATTTGCTACATCTGGAGCTAGGTTTTTAGAAACACCTTCTGGATACCGTGCATTTGTTGAAAATGACCAGCCTAATTACCAGGATATTTTAAATCTTGAAGAAAAATACGGAATGATTGATACACTTTCCTATGTTATTAAACCAGATAACGGGGATATCTTTCAAAAAGATGTACTAAAGCTTATTAGTGAACTTACTGATGTCTCTTGGCAAACACCTTATTCTTCAAGAGTAAGTTCTCTAACAAACCATCAATATACCACCGTTAATGGAGATGATATTAATATCAATGATTTTATTGAAGATGTAGACTCTCTTAATAGCTCTCAGATTATTAAACTTAAAGAACAAGCTCTAAAAGAAAAAACAATTGTAAACTTTATTTTATCAGAAAGTAGCAAAGTAAGTTTTGTTAACATTAATCTTGATGTACCAATAGGTGTAGGATTTGATGAATCTATTAATTTTGCTGAGGCACAAAAAAAAATATTTAATGACAAATATCCCGAGATTTTTGTAACTGTTGCAGGTTCTGCAAGATATTCTCATAACTTTCAAACTACAGCTCAGAGTGACGCAAAAACAATGTACCCTGGATTCTTAATACTTATCATTGTTCTTTCATATGTGCTTTTAAGATCTGTCACTGCCTCTATTATTTCTTTGTTGGTAATATTTTTATCAATTTTACCATCGATGGGTTCAGCTGGGTGGCTAGGGTTTGAGGCTCAACCACCACTTCTTATTGCTCCAATAATAATACTTACCATTGCCCTAGCACACGCTATTCATATTTTATCAATAGCTTTGACAAATATGAACGAAGGAATGAATAAAGAGGAGGCAATAATTGAAAGTGTAAAAATTAATTTTACACCAGTATTTTTAACAAGCTTTACTACTGCAGTCGGTGTTGCGGGAGTAAATTTTGGAAAAATTCCTGCTTTTTCTGAAATGGCTAATACTGTTGTCATGGGATCAGCTTATAGTTTTCTTGTTTCTATAACCATTTTACCAATAGTTTTTATGATAGTTCCAATTAAGCCTCATGGAAAACCAACAATTGTATTAAGTTTGTTAAAAAAATTAGGATCATTCATATCAAAGTTTAAATATTATTTAGTTTTATTTATTGCCCTTGCGTCATTATACTTCATAAATTTAATACCTAATCTTTACTTTGATGATGATTTTGACAGCTACTTTGATCGAGTTGATGAATGGGTTGAAGTTAAAAATATAGTTAATGATGAATTTGGCAGTTCTTTCTTCATATTTGCGAATCTATCTTCAGAAGAAACAGACGGCATTACTAGTCCTAAATATTTAGAGACTCTCGATAAATTTGCTGAATGGTTAGAAAAACAAGATGAAGTTGTAACTGTTACAAGTTTATCGGATATTATTAAAACTCTTAATAAGAATATGAATGGTGGCTCGGATAAACATTATATAATTCCAGATAATAAACCACTGAATGCTCAATATTTATTAATGTATGAATTTTCTGTTCCGTATGGGATGGATTTAAAAAACCAAATGACTGCTGATAAATCTGAATCAAGACTCTTAATCAGATTAAATATGACAACATCCAGGGAGTCTATTGAGTTTGCTGAAAGAACTGATAATTGGATAGATCAAAATTTAAAAGAATTTAAATCAGACGGAATAGTCGGCATACCAGTGATGATGCCTTATGTTTACAGGCAGAATACTGATGGACTAATGAGAGGCTTATTATTTTCATTCAGTTTTATAGTTATTTTAATTGGTATTACATTAAAAAGTTTTAAATATGGTTTAATCAGCATGATACCAAATATTGTTCCATTTATCTTATCTTATGGAGTATTGGCATTATTTACTAATATAGTCACTTTTAGTCATACTGTTTCGATTTTAATTTCTTTAGGTTTAGTGGTTGATGCAACAATACATTTTTTAACAAAGTTTAAAAAAGCTAACTCTGAAGGATTAAATCCAGATGAAGCAATTCAGTATTGTTTTAAATATGTTGGATACCCAATTATAGTTGCGTCTATATGCTTGTTCTCAGGATTCTTATTTCTACTTCAATCAAGTTTTCAGACTAATTTTGTTTTAGGAGGGATGTGTGCACTAATTATTGTAATTGCTCTTATAATCGACTTACTCTTATTACCTGCTATACTTTTAATATTTGGGAAAACAAAATAATGAATGACAAGTTCACTTATAATATACTTATCCTTCTTTTAAGCATAACAGTAGTTTTTGCAGAAACTTCTGAAGAAAAAGGTCTGGAAATTGCTAAAAGATCATATGAAAATTCAAGGGGATATACTGACAGTCAGTCCGACCAGTTAATGATACTTGTGGATCCACAGGGTAATGAAGTAATTAGAGAGATATCTGGTAAAACCCTTGAAAACCATGACCCTAACGATGGTGACAAATCAATAATTTTTTTCAAAAAGCCTAAAGATGTTGAAGGAACTGTTATGTTATCTCATACACATGTTAACAATGATGATGATCAATGGCTATATCTGCCTGCGCTTGGAAGGGTGAAAAGAATTTCTTCAAGCAATAAATCAGGCTCATTTATGGGAAGTGAGATTGCTTTTGAAGATTTTTCTGGTTTAGATTATAGAAAATACGACTGGAATTATCTTGGAGAAGAAGAATATAACGGGGAGATTTGTTTTATACTCGAGTCATATCCTAAATACAAAAATTCAGGTTACACCAAAAGGATTGGGCTAACTGATAATTTGTTTAGGGCAAGAAAAATTGATTACTATGATCGTAAAGGAGAATTACTTAAAACTATTTATTTTGAAGACTATAAATTATATCTAGATAAAATTTGGAATGCAGACACTTTTAAAGTTGTAAATCATCAAAACAATAATTCAACGATCTACAAGTGGATTAATAGGGAGCTTAATGTGGGTTTAAATAAAAAAGATTTTGAAAAGTCTAGCCTATTAAAGCTGGCAGATTAAACATATTTGTGAATAAATCTTATACTATTTTATTATATTTTTTTTTATATTTATGCTTATTGATCTTATCAAAGAATGTTTTTGCTTTAGAATATAAATCATATGGCTACATTCAGCCTGAATTTTCTTATTTCATTGATGGAAAAGGCAAATATAATCAATCTGAAGATAAATCTTCAGTTTTTGGTCAAGGAACTTTTATTACTTATCTTCATGAAGATTCGTCAAAAATTACTATAAGGGCCATAGGACGATACGACGACAAAGATAATAATAGAACATATTTTGATCTGCAAAAGTTTAAGTACGAATACTTTCTAGATGATGCAACACTGAGTATTGGAAACGATATAATATTTTGGGGAGTGAATGAAAGTTTTCACGTAGTAGATATAATTAATCAATCTAATCTTGCCGAAAATCTTGCAGGTACAAAAAAACTTGGCCAGCCTATGCTTGCACTTTCTTTATATGATGAGATAGGGGATGTCAGTATATATGTAATGCCTTATTTCAGAGAAAGAATATTTCCTGGAAATAATGGTAGGCCTAGATATGCAGCAGAAATTGAAAAAGATACAGTATCTTATGAATCTTCAAAGGAAGAAAAAAAAGTTGATATAGCTATTCGATTTTCTAAAGTAGTGGACGATTTTGATATAGGGATTTCACATTTTCGAGGTAATGCCCGTGATCCAGAGCTAACTGTTAATCAATCAACTCTTAAATTAGATCAATACTATCCAATTTTATCTCAAACAAGCATTGATATACAAGCAACAAAAGAATCTTGGCTCTATAAATTGGAAGCACTTACAGGAAAGGTAGAATCAGAAAATCATATAAAAATTGCTGGGGGAGTCGAATATACATTTTATGGAGTAAATGATTCTCCTCAAGATCTTGGTATAGTTGCTGAATACCTATTTGATGACCGAAGTAGTAATCCATTTAATAATGAGACGGCTCTTGCTATCCGATGGAATAAAAATGATATTTATGCAACAACACTACTGGCTGGAGCATACTTAGATTTAAGAGGAGACTCAAATCGTTTTTTTTGTGAGTATGAAAAGAGACTAAGTGATGATTTAAAACTTTTTTTGGATGCGTCTTTAAATGGTCATATTAATAGTAAAGACTTTACCTATGCCTTTAGTGAAGATTCTAGCTTAACAATAAAAATAGCTAAATACTTTTAAACTCTTATTTCTCTGCTATTTATTTTATTAAAAGATTCTTGATCTAAATTTAAATATTTTTTTTCATCACCTGAAGCAAAATAAATAGGGTCTTGAATTTTTGTTGGGTCGTAACCGTCTTTTACTAATTCAGTTTTTTTATACTTGAATGTCCCAGTTTTTTCTATTTCTGGACTTATCCTAATAAATACTGGAACACTATAAGCTGGCAATTGCTCAGTCAAATATTCATAAAGCTGCTCTAATTTAAATTCATCATTCACAACTAGAGAAGCCATACCTGCTCTGCCATCTTGATTTGGTACTTCAACTCCATAAACGTTGACTTCATCAATACCTCTATACGCAGAGATGGCTTCGCTTACTTCATTAGTTGACACGTTCTCTGATTTCCATCTAAAAGTATCCCCTATACGATCAACGAAATAGTAATATCCCTGCTTATCTTTTTTAAGCAAGTCCCCAGAAGAGAACCATCGATCACCTTTTTCAAAAACGTTCTCAAGAATTTTTTTCTTTGTTGCCTCTTTGTCTGTATAGCCTTCAAATTTACCAGTGAACTTATCGTCATCAGGTATAAATCCAATCGCCTCACCTGCCTCACCGTCTTCACATTCTATGCAAAACCCATTCTCATCTCTGATCACTACCTCATTTTCTACATCGAATTTAACAACTTTAGTTGGCAATACACCTTTTAAATAAGGAGGTATTCTACCGATTGAACCGAACTTACTATCAACATTTGTTAGTGAAATATTTCCCTCTGAGGCGCCATAAAACTCAACAATCCTGTCTATACCAAATCTTTCTTGAACTATCTTCCAAACTTCAGGTCTTAGACCATTACCATATATACCCCTAATTTTATGCTTTGTTTCATATTCACTTTTCTTGGTAGCTACTAAATAACGAAACAGCTCTCCTATGTATGTAATTACTGTTACATCATATTTTACGCAGTCTTCCCAAAAACTAGCAGCAGAGAATTTCTTTCTCAATACTAATGTGCCACCAGTACAAAATGTTGAACCAACACCGACAACTCCGCCCGTTGCATGATAGAGTGGTAAAACCATGTAAGTCTTATCAGTCGGTTTCATATCAAGTGAAAACATTTGTAGGCCACATCCAACTAAAAATTTTTGATGGCTGAAGTTTGCGGCTTTGGGCATACCTGTAGTTCCACTTGTATAAATATAAAATAATGATTGGCTATTTGATAATTCTTTTCTAAGTGAAGTCTCAGGTCTTACTTTGCCGTTTTCAATTTGTGAGCCATCCAATGTTTCATATCCTTGAACATCTTGTCCTGCTACATAAACATCTAAATTGCCTTCAATATATTCTTGAGCTGATGCAAGATTTTCCATTAAATCAGAGCTTATAATTAGACTTTTACTCTCTGATTTTTTAATGCAGTGAGCAAGCGATTTACTCTTTATATTATTATTGAGGCAAGCAACTGTTACACCAATCTTCGCAAGTCCAAACCATGTAAATATATACTCAGGTTTATTTTCCATTAAAAGAGATATTACATCTCCCGTCTTATAACCTTTATTAGTTGCCCAGTTTGCAATCTGGTTCGCTTCAGCATCCATCTCACGGTATGTATATTTCTTGTCTTCAAACTCAATCGCAATATTGTTAGGAGTTTTATCAACTTGCTCCTCCATAATATCAGCTACAGTTGTGGATTTTTTTTTATCGAATCTTTTAGATCGTCCCACTAATTTTAGAAAAAACTTAAAATAACTAAATTCTCTTGAAACTACACTTACAATACTCATTTTAGATACCTAATTTATTCAAATATTTCAAAATTTTTTCAGTTATTGGCCCGTTTTTAAAAGAACGGTTATTAATTTTACTAACTGGCCGCAAACCAATGCTATTTGTAAGAAATATTTCACTTACACTAGAGAGATTATTTAATGATATGCTTCTAACTTCAACCTTTTTCTTTTCTATTAAAAATCGCCTAACAGTACCATCTAAGGCACCATCATTAATTGGAGGGGTAAAAATTTTATTTTTTTTAACAAAATAAATATTTGAGCTTGAGCAGCAGCAAATTTTGTCGCTTTCGTTAAGTATTAATGCATCATCATAACCATTTTTCTGAGCAATGAGTTTTGATTGGATATTCTCAAAATAATTGTTTGTTTTATTTCTAGATAACAAAGAATTCGAGAATCTTTTGATTTTTGAAACTTTAATTTTTACTGGCTTTATGATTGCATGGCTTCTGGTTAATTTGGAAATAGTAATAAGAAAATTTGACTTTTGACTGTTTTCAATGTCTAACCCTCTTCTCTTTGCATAGCCTCTAGTCAATGTATATCTTATTGAAAGTTTGCTGTTTAAAAGATTATTTTTTTTAATTAATTTTAAAATTATATTTTCTAAATTTTTTTTTGATAAACTAAAATTAAAATAATTATTTCTTATTGATTTATTAAATCTAGCAAAATGAAAATCAAATAAGATTATTTTTTGATTACTATATAATAAAGTATCAAAAATACTGTCTCCTAAAAGTAAGCCACGGTCTTTTATGTTAATAGTTGCTTTTTCTTCATCTATAAATTTTTTATTGAGATAAACTTTCATTATATTTGTTTATTCTTAGACATAAATTTATTCAATGGTTTTTTATTTACATTTAATAGGTTCTCAACTTTTTTATTTAATTCGTGATATTCATTTAAAGGTTTTGAATCTGATACGATACCTCCTCCCGAATTTAGAAAGACTTTTTCATTATTAACAGTAATAGTTCTGATCGGTATATTAAAATCTGCATAACCACTAAATGAGATGAAACCTATTGCTCCACAATATACGCCTCTTTTGAAAGTTTCTAATTCAGAAATAATTTGCATTGCTCTTACTTTTGGTGCCCCGGTTACGGATCCTCCAGGCATACAGTGTTTTAAAACATCAAATATATTTATATCTTGAGATAATGTACCCTCAATATCAGAAACAAGATGGTGGACATTGTTATAAGTTTCTAGTTCAGCCAAACGAGAAACTTTAACGGTTCCAGGTTTACAAACCTCAGAAATATCATTTCTCAAAACGTCAACAATCATTAAATTTTCAGCATTATCCTTCTTACTCGAAGATAATTCTTCTTTTAATTTAGCATCTTCGAATTCACTTTCACCGCGTTCAATTGTCCCTTTTATTGGCGAAACCTTAATTTTGTTATTCTCTAATTTTAGAAACCTCTCGGGTGAATAAGAAAATATATTAAAATCCTCACTTCTAATTAAGCATGAAAAAGGTGTCTCTGTATTTTTACGGTAATGCAAATAGTATTGAACGACATTATAGTCTTTAGGAATCTTAGATAAAAAACGCTGAGTGAAGTTAGCTTGGAATATATCACCATTTTTTATGTAATTTAATATTTTATTAATTTTTGAAATATATTTTCTTTTACCAAAATCTTTTTTCCACTGAAAACCAAGTAGTTGGTTAATTGGATTATTTATCCGTGGAACTAAATACAAGTTTTTTGCATTTTGTAATCGAATTTGATGTGATGGCTCACTTTTAAATTCTTTATCTAAATTAATTGAAAAAAGGTAACTTCTTTTCATTTTGTTATCAAACGCAAACACTATATCGAAGAGACCAAAAAATATATTTGGCAATATTTTTTCTAGTGGGTTTGCACTTTTAATCTTTTCCTTTGCAAGGCCTGCTTCATATGAAACATAGCCAGCTAAACCACACTGAAACTTTGGTAATGATTTAATTTTTTTTGATTTAAAACTTGATATTAATTTATTTATTCTTGCAAGTTTTTTTGAATTTAAATAATTTTTTTTTGCATTGAACTTAATTGTATAGATAGGGTCAAATGCTATATAAGAATACCTATTATTTTCAGATATCGTTTTATTTGCACTATCTAAAAAAATTAAGTTTATTTTATCTTGAAACCTTATTAATGCCTCCTCAGGATTAATATAATCAAGTTTATTTATCTTTATCTTTTTTTCTCTCATATAAAATACTGGTAGGGATATCCGGAGTCGAACCGGAACGCCCGAAGGCACCAGATTTTGAGTCTGGCGCGTCTACCAATTCCGCCATATCCCCCTAATTTTAAAAAATCACTCTAAATGATAATAATATAGCTTAAAATAAAAACTTAAATTAAATAGATGGAATAATATACAATATTTTTACAGAGCTCATGTTTTTATCTATTTATAATAAAATAAAATTTCTTATTATTGAGAAAGTTAAGCCATTTACAGAGAGTAAATATTCAAATCCATTTATTTTTTTTATTTGTTTTATTGAAGCAATTATTTTTCCATTTCCTCAAGAAATTTTTATGATTCCAATGATGGCAGCAAATCAAAAAAAAATTTTTAAAATAGCCTTTTATGCACTTCTTGGATCAACTGCTGGCGCCATATCGGCTTATTTTATTGGAATGTATTTGTTTGAATTAATAGGAGACCCAATAATAAAACTCTATAATTTTGAAAATGAACTTAGTGCATTTTCTAAGAATATAAATGATTATGGATTTATATATGTTTTTGTGGGTGGGTTTAGTCCCGTACCTTTTAAATTAGTTACATTATCTAGCGGATTTTTAGAAGTTAGTTTTATAATCTTTTTAATTGC
>CACPJE010000001.1 GCA_902634045.1 uncultured Pelagibacteraceae bacterium | reverse complement strand
CATAGTTTAGCAAATCAATAATATCTTTCTTTGTATAAGTTAGGTTTTGCGATAGGCTTATTTTATGTCAGAAATAAAACTATCTCTTGAAGAAATATTTAATCTTGCAAAAGAGGTGCTCAGTTCAAATGGCTGCGATGAAATAAGTTCTAATGCTGTAGCAACTACAGTGAGTACTGCTGAAAGAGATGGATCTGCTTCACATGGTCTATTTCGAATACCTGGCTATGTTAAATCTTTAAGAAGCAATAAAGTAAATGGTAAAGCAAATCCAACAGTAAAAAATTTAACGCAGAACGCTATTCGAGTTGATGGGGATTATGGTTTTGCACCAGTTGCTATTAATGTTGGCATTCCAGAACTAATTGAAATTACAAAGAAGCATGGAATTGGGGTTTTAACTATTCAAAACACTCATCACTTTGCTGCCCTATGGCCAGAGACAGAGGCTTTAGCAGAAGCAGATCTTGTTGGGATCGCATGTACAGCTTACAAACCAAGTGTTGCTCCTGCGGGAGCAAAGAAACCTTTGTTTGGAACAAATCCTATTTCATTTGCATGGCCAAGGCCTGGAAAAACTCCAGTTGTTTACGATATGGCGACAGCAACAATGGCTATGGGTGAAGTTCAAGTTGCAAAAAGAGATGGACATAAAGTTCCTATGGGGACTGGCCTAAATAAAGAGGGAGAATTAACAAGTAATCCTGCAGAGATAATTGATGGTGGAGTCCTTCTTCCTTTTGGTGGGTATAAAGGTTCAGCTATTTCTATGATGATTGAATTACTTGCTGCAGGAATGGTTGGAGATTTATTTAGTTTTGAAGCAAAGGTTGAAGATAATAATGATGGAGGCCCAGCAAGAGGTGGTGAATTCATAATGGCTATGTCACCTGAATTAATAGCTGGAGAAAACTGGGCAAATCACTCTGAAGAATTTTTCAAACAAATGCTTTCACTAGATGGAGTTAGACTTCCAGGCCAAAGACGACACGGTAATCGTCAATCTCAAGAACCTCGACTAATTAATAAAGAATTGGTTGATAAAATAAGAGAACTAAAGTCTTAACCTTTTTTATATGCTTTCTTTAAATCAACAAGAGGATGATTGGGTGACATTTGAAATTTTACCAATAACTCTCTTGCAATCATGTCACGATCCTGTTGATTGTTTGGAAGTTTTATTTTTTTTGGAATAGTGACCCAACCATTAGCGTTTCTATCAAATACTGCGGGTCGTCCTTCTTCATATCCCATGTGAACGTCTTCAAGCCAATTAAGATCATCCCAACCCATATGCTCAATATATTTTTTTAAGAATGGAGTAATTTTTTTATAATCAGGAACCAAGTTCACATCATATCGGTAGCCAATATGTTGCCCTATCATTTTCTCTCGAGCAGTTTCTTTTGACTTACCAGCCTTCTTGGTGACTTTACTTGTCTTCTTTGCTTTATTTGTTTTTTTAGTTTTCTTTACCATTATTTTTATATTTTATGAAAATCGTCAACACCAACTGTGTGATTAGTTCCACTTAATGGAACTTTAGCAAGAGCTGATGCCTCCATTGTTAAAGCTGCCATATCTTCTGGCTCAAGTGAATGAACATTAGTTTTACCACACGCACGAGCCAGCAGCTGGCACTCTAAAGCCATCGTATGAAGGTAATTGTAAACCCTTAAAGCAGCATCATCGGGGTTTAATCTTTTTCTTAGTTTAGGGTCTTGTGTTGCCACGCCTACTGGACAACGGCCTGTATGACAGTGGTAGCAATGTCCTGCAGGTACGCCCATTTCTTTTTCAAAATCAGATTCTGGAATTTCTTTATTACAATTTAAAGCAATCATTGCTCCAGTTCCAATTGCAATTGCATCAGCACCTAGAGCTAAAGCTTTAGCCATATCAGCACCATCTCTGACACCGCCAGCATAAATTAATGTAACGTCTCCTGTCTTACCAACATCATCCAAAGCTCTTCTTGCTTCACGAATTGCTGCAATTCCTGGTATACCAGTGTTTGCAGCAGCGATGTGTGGACCAGCTCCCGTTGAGCCCTCCATTCCATCAAGATAAATTGAATCAGGGTTACATTTTGCAGCCATTCTCACATCATCATAAACTTTAGCAGCACCTAACTTAAGCTGGATAGGAACTTGATTATCAGTAAGCTCTCTAAGCTCTTCAACTTTTAGCGCAAGATCATCTGGGCCCAACCAGTCAGGATGTCTTGCGGGTGACCTTTGATCAATACCTGAAGGTAATGATCTCATTTCAGCTACTTGATCCGTAACTTTTTGCCCCATTAAGTGTCCACCCATTCCAACTTTTTGTCCTTGTCCAATAAAAACTTCAATACCATCTGCAAGTTGTGCATGATGAGGATTAAAACCATAACGTGACTGAATACATTGATAGAACCATTTTTCTGAATAACGTCTTTCATCAGGAATCATCCCACCTTCCCCTGAGCAAGTTGCACTTCCAGCCATTGTAGCACCCCTAGCTAAAGCAGTTTTGGCTTCATAAGATAATGCTCCAAAGCTCATTCCAGTTATATAAACAGGGATATCTAATTTAATTGGATTTTTACAATTTGGTCCTATTACTGTATCTGTAAGACACTTCTCTCTATACCCCTCAATAACAAAACGTGTAAGAGTTCCAGGTAAGAACACAAGATCATCGAAAGTTGGTATTTTTCTCATTAAAGCCATACCACGCATACGATAACGACCAAGTTCAGATTTTATATGAATGTCATCAATTACCTCAGGGGTAAAAATAGCATTTTGACCTAAAAGACTTTTATTTCTTCCGTTAGCCTTGCCGTTTCTTTTTTTTGTTTTCTTAGCCATATTATATTGCCCCCTTTCTTTCTGTTGGTTCTAACGCGTCATAGTTCCATAGTTTCTTACCAGCAACAACTTTAGTTATCTTTGATAAATCTATATTGGAGCCTATTTCAGCAACTTCTAATTTTCGCTTTAACCATTTTTTATCAAGATCAGTAAGCTCAGCCTCAATAGCATCACTCCCAAGAGACTTAATACTGCCTAAAACAAAAATTGTACCATCATACATTGAGTCTCCTAAGTTCTCTCCAACATCTCCTAAAATTATAATTCTTCCTCTTTGCATCATAAATCCAGTAAATGCGCCAGCATCTCCACCTATAACAATCGTTCCACCTTTCATATCAATACCTGTACGTGCACCCACACTCCCTTTGCAAATTAAATCACCACCACGAATTGCCGCGCCAAAACAAGAGCCAGCATTTTTTTCAATAACAACTTTACCCGCCATCATATTTTCAGCACATGACCATCCAACGCGACCTGTAATTCGAACTACTGGTCCATCAATTGATCCAACACCAAAGTATCCAAGTGATCCTTCAAAGATTAAGTTTAATTTATTAAGAATTCCAACTCCCAAGCTATGTTTGCCCTGAGGATTCTTAACAACAATAGTTCCATAACCTTCTTTCATTAAACTGTGCATCTTTTCGTTTAACTCTCTGCAAGATAAATCCATTGCATCAATTTCAGTTCTTTGATTGAAGTCAACATCGTAAGCACCGTAATAATAAAAATTTTCTGATTCCTCTGGATTAAAGAAAACTTGTTGAGTTCTTCCCTTTAAGGCCTCCTGATGAAGCCCCATTGAAGTTGCTTTTGAATCTTTTATATTTGCCATACCTTTACCTCTCCATCATAAGGATCATATGTGTCAATTTCTTGTGGAAGCAAGGTTCTGATTGCTATTTCCTCTGACCCTAAAGCAACAAGATCATCAGATTCATATAGAACCATAGGCTTTGCAGCCATTGTGTCTTTAGCCATACCTAAAGAATCTTGCGTTGCGACTAAGTAAGTAAAAACTCCGTCAAGTTCAGTTAATGAATCTCTCATACCTTCCTCTAATGAAGCACCCGATCTCATTTTTTGAGCAAGGTAGACGGCAATCAGTTCTGAATCACACTCAGACATAAATCTCATCCCGGTCCTTTCAAGTCTTCTTCTATTATTCCAATAGTTTGTTAATTGGCCATTGTGAACGACTGAAACATCACTAAACGGATAGCCCCAGAAAGGATGGGCTGAACGAATATCTACCCCTGACTCTGTAGCCATTCTGGTGTGACCTATTCCGTGAGTACCTTTAATTTGATCTAGACTATATTGTTTTGAGACAACTTTTGCATCGCCAATATCTTTAACTAATTCTAAGTGTTTTCCAATTGAAAGAATTTCTACCATTTCAACACTTTCTATTGTTTTTGAAAATTCCATTAAATCGCCATCATATTTCATGATGTACTTAAATGAATAAGGCGTGATTTGTTCTTCATTAATAACTTCTGCTCCAAGTTCTTTCAAATGAGCATCGACCCTTTTTTTACGAGCATCGTAAACAGATTTATCTTCATTTACTGCAGAGCTTCCTTCTTTAACATTTTCACCAACTTTGAAACGCATAATGTAATCATTGCCATGGCCTTCACCATACAAGGCAAAACCAGTTGAGTCTGGCCCTCTATGCTTAAGAGCCTGCAGCATATTTTGCAGTTCGTAACCTATTTTTACAGTTTTGCCTTTATGAATAAGGCCAGCTATTCCGCACATATTAGTATCCTTCTTAAATTATGGTAAACAATCCAAGTAAGTGTCAAGATCCCATTGAGTTGTTGCACCCAAGAATTTTTCCCATTCGTCTCTTTTATAATGTTTAAATACTTTATACATCTCATCTGGCATTGCAGATTTAATAACTTCATCTTCATCAAGTCGATCTAAAGCCTCTCCTAAACTCAAAGGAAGTTTTTTAACATCCTTACCAGCAGCCACAGCTTCATACATATTTGTATTTTCTGGTTTTCCAGGATCAATATCATTAGTGATTCCATCATCAAATGCTTTAAGTAATCCAGAACCCATTAAGTATGGGTTATGCATTGAATCAACCGAGCGATACTCAAATCTTCCTGGTGCTGAAACTCTTAATCCACACGTTCTGTTTTGATAACCCCAATCAGCATACACAGGCGCCCAAAAACCTTGATCCCACAATCGTCTATATGAATTAACAGTAGATGAACCGATAGCAGTTAATGCTCCAAGGTGTTTCATCACCCCACCGATTGCTTGAAGGCCAACTTTACCTGGCATTTGCTGGTCATCAGTATCTGGCATAAATAAATTGTCACCACCTTCAACATAAGTAAATGCTCCATCATTAGCAGGAATAGAGTCATGGCCTAACTTATTAACTTTATCTTTGCCTCCTGTCCACAGTGACATATTTGTATGACAGCCACTTGCTGAAACTCCCATAAAAGGTTTTGTCATGAAGCATGCAATTAAATTGTTTTCTCTTGCTACTTGAGCACATATCTGTCTGTAAGTTGAAAGCCTATCTGCATTCCTAAGTACATCGTCATATGTCCAGTTTAATTCTAATTGACCTGGAGCATCTTCATGGTCCCCTTGAATCATATCAAGACCCATAGCATTTGAATACTCAATCACTTTCATGAACACAGGTCTTAAAGATTCAAACTGATCAATGTGGTAACAGAATGGTTTTGAAAATCCTTCTCCTGTTGGAGCACCTTTTTCATCTCTTTTGAGCCACATCATTTCAGGCTCTGTTCCAACTCGTAAATGCATGCCTCCATGCTTCTCTTTAAATTCATTATGATGTATTCTTAAATTACCTCTACAATCTGAAGTTAAATGGCCACCTGGGTTTTCTCTCTCTTCTCTATTTCTGAAACATGTACAGTAAACTCTTGCAACTCTTTTATCCCAAGGAAGCTGGGCAAATGTTTCAGGATCAGGAATTCCAACTAATTCCATGGCTTCTGGCCCATAACCAATATAATCACCGTGTCTATCAATAAATAAATTTGCAGTTGAGCCATAAACTAACTGAAATCCTTTTTCAGCAGTTCGTTCCCAGTGTGCAGCAGGAATACCTTTTCCTACAATTCGTCCTGTGACAGAAATAAATTGAAAGTAAATATATGTAATTCCAAGCTCGTTTATTTTATCTCTTACTTCTTTAACAAGTTTATCCCTACCTGGCTGATTAACGTGTGCTTCTAGATCTGTCATAGTATCCCCCGAATGAATTTAAAAACTTACATAATCATAGGCACCAATACATTTATGAAATCTATTAATATTAAATATTTATAAACTTTATAAATATGTTCCAAACTTGAACAATGCCCAGAATGACTATGTAATCATAGTAGAAATGGTAGCTGAAAAAGATATCAGCGTCTAGCCCCATACATCTGGCAATTATCCTTGATTTTCAATACTTTCAAAGTCGTTACTTTGATAGAAAATCAGGTCCTATCATGATAGATAATGATAAATAATATCTTTTTAATTTAAATAATAGTTTAGAGAAGTTATTAAAAAAAAATAATGACGAATTACAGAATAGATAATCTACAATATTGTAACTGGTCTGAAGATATCTTCAAAATGAATAGAAATGCTCATATTGATGCTGTTCATGTAACAATTGCCTACCATGAAGATTTTGATGAAGTTAAGAAAAATGTAGCTGATTGGCACAGTCTCTTTGATAAGTTTTCAAGTCTTATTTTTCATGGAAAAACATTTCATGATATTGAAAAGGCCAAACAAGAAAACAAAACTGCAATTTTCTTTGGGTTTCAAAATTGCTCTCCTATTGAAGATGATATTAATTTAGTTGAGTCTGTTCATGATATGGGCGCAGTATTTATGCAGCTTACATATAACAACCAATCATTGCTTGCTACTGGGTGTTATGAGACAAATGATAGTGGTGTCACGAGGATGGGAAAAGAAGTTATTAAAGAAATGAATAGAGTTGGAATAATAATAGATATGTCTCACTCTGCAGAAAAGTCTTCATTGGATGCAATTGAAATTTCTGAAAAACCAATTGCTATTACTCATGCTAACCCTTCATTTTGGCATAATGCTAAAAGAAATAAATCAAATGACCTGTTAAAAGCTCTTGCAGAATCTGGAGGCATGATTGGCTTATCATTATATCCCCATCATCTTTTGGATGGAAGTAATTGTAGTCTCGAAAGTTTTTGCACAATGGTTGCTAAAACAGCGGAATTAATTGGAAGTGAGCATATTGGAATTGGATCTGATCTTTGTTTAGACCAACCTGACTCTGTAGTTGATTGGATGAGAAATGGATCATGGACTAAAACAAAAGATTTTGGTGAGGGATCTTCAGACAATGCATCTTTTCCAAAACAACCTGAATGGTTTAAAGATACTTTGGGATTTAATAATATTGAAAAAGGACTGAAAGCAGTTGGCTTCAATGATGTTGATATAAATGGGATATTGGGAAACAACTGGTTCAATTTTTATAAAAATTTTATTAATTAATATGATCAATATTAAACATCGTGAGCCTGATAAAGTTATGACACTTTCTAGGCTTGGTTCATTTCATCAATCAAAACTATCATTTTTGAGAAGTTTCATCAGAGAATTTAAAGATTGGAAATTTAATCAAGATCTTTTTGATTTAGACACTAATGGATATGGCACTGCAGTCTATTCAGTAACAAATAATAAAAGGGTCTATTCTCTTATTTGTTATGCAAATGAATTAGATTCAAGTGAACGATCAGATCGGGTTATAGCTACAAAATGGGATGCAGCCTTTGTTTTGCACGATGGAACTCCTTCAAAGCAAGATATTGATAGATTAAAAAATAACGTTCCAAAGCAAGAAGTTGGAAGAATGTCATACAAAGAATTAACATTATCTCGAGCTAATAAATCGATAAGAATTTTTAATCATGTAGTTGAAAATCTTTCAGCTGGAAATCAACCTGATATAAATATTTTAAATGATGTAGGATATTTATATCGAACAACAGCTGTTTATGGCTCAGGAAAATTTGGATTAGCTGATCGTTATCGAATTAAAGATAGACCAGAAATTAATGGTCCTTTTAGGCTTGAAATGATGCTTGTTTATTTAGTTCGTCAATTTACTTTTGACCAAGTAAATCATATTGCTAAGGCGAAAAGTCCGGGTACAGCCGTACAACTCGATAAAAAAATTGCTCGAAGTCTTGGTATTGGAAATTCAACGGGACTTGGAATGGCTCCTTTCATTGTAAATCATCCAGCTTTATTACATAAGTGGATATTTGCAAGAGAAGAGGCGTTAAAACAAATTCGTTCAATTAAGACTGTTTCATCAGATGACTTAAACATATTTAGAAACTGTCTAAAGCAATCAAAATATAATATTGAAACTTGGAATACTGATAGTGATTATCAAAATAAAAAAATTAAGTCTCTAAAATCAGACTTAATAAAATTTGAAACTGAATTTCTTAAATCAATTAATATTAATAAAGAATATTTATGGAATGATTTATACCGATGGATAGACGTAAATCTTAGTGAAGAAGGTGTCGAGTATATTATTTCTATGTTAATGGAGCCTTATGAAGAAATAATAAATCCATTAGTAAATAATATGAGTTCTGAAGAAGACTTATATTTTGATATACCTGCTCACCATACTGTTGCTGATCTTATTAAATCTATACAAAAAAATTATAAAAACGTATTAGGGATAAATTTTGATAAAAAAGAATCTATTTCAAATTTCTGGTTTATCTCTAAAAATAAAGAGGAGCCAAGAGTTGCAAATCGCTATGAAGAAGAAGGATCAGAGCTAGAACAGCCTCTAGCAATAGCAAGAGATATAGTTAGCCTACATAGAAGATTATTAAAATCTCCGTCTAATCAAAAAATTTCTGAATTCTTAATTTTAAATGATGATTTAAGACACATTGTAAGACGTTGTCATATTGTAGAAAAGTTTCCCTATGCTGAGATTCAAGACAACACTATAGGGGAAAACCTTATTCCAATTGATATGCTAAGATTTAAATTATCATTTTTTGGAGCACAAAAATTTGATCCACGATCAGATAAGTGGCTAAGAATTTGTATGTATCAAGGAGCTCCACTCATGAGTGATCTAAAAACTTCAAATGACTTATGGATTTATGAGGGTCAGGCATAAGATGAGATCATCAAGTGAAATTGATACGGTATCAAAACGAGCAGCTAAAGCTTCTGGTTTTTCATGGGGAGTGGCAGAGGAAATAGGTAAAAGTATCAAATCTCTAGAGTTATTTGGAATTAGTGGAGTCGAAAACCTAAATGCCTATCTTAAGTCATTGAACAAAAATAAGCCTGAAGGTCCAAAACAAATTCTAAAAATTAATGAACCTCTAAGTAAATCATTCTGTCCACTTTACACTGGAACTGCATTAATTGATGCAGCTGAAAGTGTTTTGAAACTTAAAAATGTAAAATTTAGCTCTATAGATTATCCAATACTTATTCTGCCTTTTATAAACCGATTGTCTTACAAAATTGGAAGAGTAGTTATTATTAAAATGGATGATTATGAAATTAAGTTAAACTTAAACCAGTTCATGACTGCAAATCAAGAAATTCAAGATACAGTTTTAACTAAATGTAAATCATTAGAAATTGATATTCTTGACATTAAAAATACATTTAAAAAAGAAACCTGGGAACAATTGTACCAATTATCTACTGAAACTTTTGTTGAAGAGAGTGAGCGATCAAAAACTTCAGCTGCTGGAGCAGGATTAGTTGATAATGACTAGTTATAGTTGAATTCCAATATTCTTTAATTGAAGGTAGCTCTTAATTGCTTCCTGACCTTTTTCTCGACTATAACCGGACTGTTTATATCCTCCAAACGGTGTGGCAACACTTCCTGTAAACCAACTATTTACATAAACCTGTCCACCGTTTAGTTGTGAAGCCATTGATGTAGCTTTATTTACATCATTAGTAAAAACACCAGCAGCTAAACCAAACTCTGTATTGTTTGCTATGCTTACAGCTTCTTCCTCGTCACTATACTCAAGAACTGATAAGACTGGTCCAAATATTTCTTCTTGGGCAATTGTCATTTCTGGCTGCACATTGTCAAAGACTGTTGCTTCAAAGAAATAACCTTTACGGTCAACTCTTTTACCCCCAGCTACAGCATTAGCACCCGCTTGTTGACCTGATCTAGAATAATTTTCTATCTTTTGTAACTGTTCTTCTGAAATTACTGGAGTGAGATCTGTACCATCTTCAGAGCCATGTCCAACTTTTAATGAATTTGCAAGATTAGAGAGTTTATCAACAAGCTGATTTTTAACTGATTTATGAGCAATAACTCTAGACATCGCTGAACAGATCTGTCCAGCTTGACCAAAAATTGCTCCCTTTGCAGAGTTTACAACTTTATCTAAATCTGCATCTGGCATTACAACGGCTGCAGACTTTCCTCCCAATTCAACGACAGCAGGTATAGCTCGCTCAGCAGCTGCATGAAGAATCACTTTTCCAGTTTTGACTGAACCAGTAAACGCAATTTGTGATACGTCCTTATGCGATGTTAAATCATTACCAGCACCATTTCCATATCCGCATATTATATTGATTAAACCAGGAGGAACTCCTGCATTATCTATTGCTTTGGCAAAAATAGAAGCTGTAGCTAAAGGAGTTAGTTCAGCAGTTTTTACAACAGTTGAATTACCTGCTGCGAAAGAACAAGACAATGACCTTGCAAGCATTGAAATTGGATAGTTCCAAGGAACAATATGTGCGGAAACTCCAAATGGTTCATATATCGTATAGTCCATAACATTACTATTTACAGGAATTGTTCGTCCTTCAATTTTATCAGTAAGACCACTGTAATAATCAAAATAATTAGCAGCATCTATAAACTCAAACTCTGCAGCAGGTAAAAGTTTTCCATTTTCTGAGCAAAGTATCTTACCACCTTCCTTACTAGCATTTCTTAATTCAATCGCAATCTTTCTCATAAGACTGGCACGCTCCATAGGAGGCATATCTACCAAAACTTTAGACTCATAAGATTTTTTTGCAGCCTCGACAGCTAAATCGACATCATCTTTTACAGCACAGCTAATCTCACCAATTGCTTCTTCAGTAGCTGGATCGTTAACAACAATATTTTCACCTTTGACAGCACTGTCTACCCATTTACCATTTATGTAGTGTTGATATTTTTTCATAACTAACAGCTTATCCTATGCTCTATTTTTCCATAGAACAACAAAAGTTACGATCTGAAGAAATTACTTTGTTCCTAGAACGGTCGCAACAAGATGAATTCTGTCTTCTTCTCCACCATTAATTGCTGTGTGATATTTAGTATTATCTGTAACGTAGATATTTCCATCTGCAGGAATATGATAGCCTGTATGTTCAATAAACATTCTAGCGCCGTGATTAGTTTTAATCGCTATATGTAATCTTTTCTCTGGATCTCGGTGCCAACTTAGAGTTGTTCTTTGAGGCATCTTAATAACTCTGCACCTTCCAATCTCAAAAAACTCATTAATTTTTTCATATACATACTTAAAATATGTATCATTTAACTTCTCATTAAATAATGTATAGCGAGACTCATCTATATATGGCTCACGTTCCATTTCTTCGAAAGACGAGTCGGGTTTTGTCCAATATTTACCTCTTACATTTCCTCCAAACCACTCATCAAGCTCTTTTTCATCG
Source organism: uncultured Pelagibacteraceae bacterium (assembly GCA_902634045.1). GTDB lineage: Bacteria > Pseudomonadota > Alphaproteobacteria > Pelagibacterales > AG-422-B15 > CACPJE01. Next base: position 72,845 of record CACPJE010000001.1, on the reverse strand, counting down.
TAGTTTAAGCAAATAGCGTTGGAATATAATAGTCCGTCTTTTGGGGGCTTGTTCTCAAATGGTCTTATTTTGATGAGGTCGTCTACTGCTTTATTTAATTCAGCAACATCAAAGCAAACATTTTCAAATCTCTCTATGTATTGGTTTATATGCGTATTCATAATGTATCCCTAAACAACAATATAACGTTAAATAAGCTAATTTCGATGTTTTTATAAATCAAAATTGTCGCAACATAATCCTTGAAAACAAACAATTACCTAGATTTTAAAGATTAATTCGTGCTATGGTCTCTATCAGAATTTAAATTATGGAAGATTTCGTAAAATTTGAAAGAATCGATAAAAGCTATGATGGCGAAGTCTTAGTTGTTAAAGATTTAAATGTAGATATAGCTGAAGGCGAATTTCTCACTCTTCTAGGTCCCTCTGGATCTGGTAAAACTACTACACTTATGATGTTAGCAGGATTTGAAACACCAACTAATGGGGAGATTTACCTTAAGGGAACTCCAATTAGTAAGATTGCTCCATATGAAAGAGGGATTGGAATGGTATTTCAAAACTATGCTCTCTTCCCGCACATGACAGTTCAAGAGAATTTAGCTTTTCCTCTAGAAGTTAGAAAAATGTCGAAAGCAGATGCAAAAGAAAAAGTTGATGCAGCTCTAGATATGGTGGAACTTGGAGAATTTGGAACTCGATTCCCTGCACAGTTATCTGGTGGTCAGCAACAGCGTGTTGCTTTAGCTCGTGCATTGGTATTTGAGCCGCAGTTAGTTCTTATGGATGAACCTCTAGGAGCATTGGATAAAAACTTAAGAGAACAAATGCAATATGAAATAAAGCATATTCACGAAAGAATTGGAATTACTGTTGTATATGTTACTCACGATCAAAGTGAAGCATTGACTATGTCAAATCGAATTGCAGTATTTAATGATGGTGTTATTCAGCAGCTTTCAACTCCAGATGTACTTTATGAAAAACCTGATAATTCCTTTGTTGCTCAGTTCATTGGTGAAAACAATAAATTAACTGGAACAGTAAAAAGCGTAAATGGACAGTACTGTGAGGTAGATTTAGACAGTGGAGGTTCAACAAAAGCTCTCATGGTGAATGTGAGTAGTGCTGGACAAAAAACTCAACTTTCAGTCCGTCCTGAAAGAATCTCAGTTGGCACAAATGCCTCTGAAAATAAATTTACTGGAAAAGTTGAGGAACTCATTTATCTAGGTGACCATATTAGAGTTAGACTTAATGTATGTGGTAGCAATGAATTTATAGTTAAAATTTCAAATGAAGGCAATATTTCGTTCAAAGAAGGAGATAATGTAGATGTTTCATGGGCACCTGACGATATTAGAGCCTTAGATATATAATATACACACCTCTCAAATTTTTTTTATCCACATAATCAGATACTTACTAACCTAAATTAGTTCTTTATTTCATCTTGAGGCATGTTAGAATTTTTCACTTTTAAAAAGGCTTTTTTAAAACTTTTAATAACTAAGGAGAAATAAATAATGTCTAAATTTTTTAAGACTATTATGGCTTTTGCTTTTCTTTCTGTTTTACCTTTCTCAGCCTCTGCAGAGGTGACTTTTGTTTCATGGGGTGGTGCTTATACAGAGAGTCAAATTAAGGCTTATGGGGACACTTATAGTGATCCTGACTCAATTATTTTTGAGCCATATAACGGTGGATTAGGTGAAGTTCGTGCACAAGTTGAAAGTGGGAATGTAGCTTGGGATATCGTTGACGTTCTTCCAAGTGAGGCGATCATCGGATGTGATGAAGGATTGTTTGAAGATCTTTCTGACGTTGAATGGTCACCTGCTCCAGATGGAACATCTATGGAAGACGACTTAGCTGCAAGTGGAGTAACTATTATGCCTCCATGTTGTGCTCCTCAAATTTTCTGGACTTATGTAGCTTTCTACGATCCAGATAATTTCCCTGGAAACTGGAGTGGTGCAAAACCTACAGGTATTGCTGACTTCTTTGACGTTCAAAACTTTCCAGGAAAAAGAGGTGTTCATACGTGGGCAAACGCTATCGTTGAAATGGCTTTAGTTGCTGACGGTGTAGCTGTAACTGATGTTTATGATGTATTAGAAACATCTGAAGGTGTTGACCGTGCATTTGCTAAACTTGACACAATTAAAGATCACATTGTTCACTGGTCTGCTGGTTCAAAACCATTAGAACTAGTTAAGAGTGGTGAAGTTGTTATGTCTCTAGCTTATAACGGAAGAATTGGTGCTGCAAATATGAGTGAAGGTGAAAACTTCGAATATATTTGGGAAGGACAAGTAATCGAGCAAGAATACATCTGTCTTATGAATGGTGCACCAAACAGAGATGCTGCAATCGACTTTATGATTCACGCATCATCTTCTGAGTCACAGGCCGAACAAGCTAAATACATCACTTACGGACCAATGAGAGCGTCTGGTATCGATATTATCGCTGCTGGTGAGCCTTGGTTCCATACAGGTGTTGATGTATTAAGTCAAATGCCTAACACACCAGAAAAAATTGCTATTTCTGTAATCGGAGATCCTACTTGGTGGGCTGATAACGGTTCTGAAATTAGTGAGCGTTATGGTGCATGGATGGGTAACTAAGCTTGAACGTTAAGTAAAGTTACTTTATTATTTAAAGGGGTGAGATATAAATCTCACCCCTTTTTTTTATGGAGGCAAATATCTCTACTGCTGAACAAATTTTAACAACAGACGGTATCCCATTAAAGGATAGTCTGAAGAAGACAGAAAGAAGAAATAAAATAAAAGCATTTCTTCTAGTTTTTCCTCTCCTTCTTTTTATTATTGTTACCTTTATCGTTCCTATCTTTGACATGCTTGGAAGAAGCATAGACGATAGTCAAATAAATACTGTTTATCCTAAAACCTTCGAAGAATACAAAAAATGGGACAAAGATGCTGAGGAGCTTCCTCCTGAGGAAGTCTATAAAGCCATCTATTATGAACTTGGTGAGGGAGATAAAATTCAAATTGGAAGAGCATTAACTAGAATGAACTATTCTAAGTCTGGTTGGAAAAGTCTTATCAAAAAAACTCAAAGACAAATTAAAAAAGACCTTAAAGCTGAAGTTGTCATAGCTTCATATAAGGAACGATTAATTGAGATAAATGAAAAATGGGCTGATCGAACTTATTGGTATGCCATGACACAAATGCTTAACGAACGTACACCTATTTATTATTGGAATGCATTGGACAGAACTTATGACGCAGAAATGAATGTTGTTATGCAGTCAGAAGAGAGAAGAATTTATATTAAAACTTGGATTAAAACTTTTAAGGTTAGTGTGTATGTAACTTTCTTTTGTTTGCTTCTTGGATTTCCAGTAGCCCATCTTTTAGCAAATTTGCCACTCCGCTATAGTAATTTATTAATGATTTTTGTTTTACTCCCCTTTTGGACATCACTACTAGTAAGAACAACTGCTTGGATAGTTATGTTACAACAAAATGGAGTCATCAATGGGGTTTTGGTATGGCTCGGTGTTTTATCTGATGATGGTCGAATACAGATGGTCTATAATGAAACGGGTACATTAATTGCAATGACACAAATCTTGCTGCCCTTTATGATATTGCCTCTTTACAGTGTTATGAAAGTAATCCCTCCAAGTCATCTGCGTGCTGCAGCAAATCTGGGTGCTAAACCTTTTACAGCTTTTGTTAGAGTTTATTTACCGCAAACGGTTCCTGGCATGAGTGCCGGCGGTCTCTTAGTTTTTGTACTTGCGATAGGATATTTTATTACACCTGAACTTGTGGGTGGCAAGGACGGTCAATTAATTGGGCATTGGATCGCTTACCATTTAAAGACAACTCTAAATTGGGGTTTATGTGCTGCGATGGGTGCTATACTTCTTGGCATCATGTTAATTTTATACTGGCTCTATAATAAAATTGTTGGAATTGAAAATATTAAATTAGGATAACTATGGCTTTACCTTCATATACTAAACCAGGAGAAAGAATATTTTACTACTTCTACGTTTTTTTCTGTGGAGTTGTATTCTTCTTTTTAATGGCACCATTAGTTGCAATTATTCCAATTTCCTTTAGTTCGTCACCATTTTTCCTTTTTACTGAAGGAATGATGTCCTGGCCTCCTGATCCAGATGCTTGGTCTTTCAGATGGTATCGATACATGGTTGGTATTTGTGAAGATAAAAATTTAACAACCCCATGCGGTGATAAGTGGATGAGAGGAACTGTAAATAGTTTTTATGTAGGAACAATCTCGACTTTAATTGCTACTACTCTTGGAACTATTGCTGCACTTGGATTAAGTAAGCCCCACATGCCTTTTAAAGGCTTGATTATGTCAATACTAATAAGCCCAATGATTGTCCCTCTAATTATTACTGCTGCTGGAATGTTTTTTTTCTATGCAAAAGTAAATTTAGTTTACACTTTTACAGGAATTATTTTAGCTCACGTTGCTCTTTCAACGCCGTTTGTAGTAATTACAGTTACAGCAACACTTGTTGGCTATGACACAAATATGACTAGAGCTGCTCAGAGCTTGGGAGCTAGACCAATGAAAACTTTCTTTAAAGTTACTATGCCACTAATTCTTCCAGGAATTATCTCTGGGGCACTTTTTGCATTTATAACTTCGTTTGATGAAGTTGTAATTGTGATGTTTATGGCAAGTATAGAACAGTTAACTATTCCAAAACAAATGTGGGCTGGTATACGTCAAGAGATTAGTCCTGTAATCTTGTGCATGGCTACCTGTCTTGTTGTTCTTTCAATCTTCTTACTGACAACTGTAGAAATGCTTCGCCGTCGATCAGAAAACCTTCGTGGCATTGCCCACCGATAATTTCTTTATAACTTTTTATTCTTTAGGCCAAGTATCAGTTAATCGATAGCCGTTAGGAAAAGGATTATTATCATCAAGATATAGTTTCTGCTCTCCAGTTATCCATGCTTGACCTTTAATTTCAGGAACAACGCATACAGTGCCATCTTTTTCTTCTTCACTAACTAACTCACATTCAAAAGTTGTATCTAAAATTGACTGTGAAATAAATTTCTCATGTAAATTTATTTCTTTTTTAAGATGCATATATGCCAAACGCGCTGAAGTTCCAGTACCACATGGTGATCGATCAAGTTTTTTTGGTCTAATACAAACTGTATTACGTGCTTGTTTAATGCCATCTGAATTCACTTCAGGCTTATCCATCAACATACAAAAAGAAATTGCATTCATGTTTGGAACTAGTGGATGACTAAATCCTAGTTGTTCATTTGCAACTTTAATTATTTTAGAACATACGTTAACAATTTGATCAGCGTTCTCTGGTTTAATTTCAATTCCTAAATCTTTACTGTTAACTAAAACAAAACCATCTCCACCGTATGCAGTAGTGACTATGAGATTTCCAATTTCTTCACATTTAATTTCTTTTTCTAAATCTAAAACAAAAGAAGGAAAGTTTGTTATCTTTATACTTTTAACTTTCTTCTCGCTACACTTTGCTTCAACATTAAGTAATCCACCTGGTGCTTCTAAAGTAAGTTTCATTGTAGAATTAGTAATTGGAATAATGGCTTTTTCTAATAATACTGTTGCTACACATATTGCATTGCTACCTGACATCGGTGGCACATCTGCAGGCTCCATAATAATGAATCCCATGTCTGCACTAGGATCTTTTGCAGGCACAATAAGATTTACATGTTTAAAAACCCCACCTCGAGGCTCATTTAAAACGTAGTTCCATAGTTTCTTATCTTGTTTGATGAACTCTGCTTGCTCAAAAACTGTTTTTCCTGGTGGAGGCTCCACTCCACTGATAATGACATCTCCTACTTCACCACAACAATTCACAGAAACTAGCTCAATTGATTTCATCTTTACATTCTTCAAATATACGTAGAATTATTATGTACAGATTCTATATATATTTATTTTTATACTAAGTCCTTATAAAACAAGAGATTCTCTTTCTTGCGCCCCACTTCTCATACTTTACAATATTTCCCAGTACTTTTTAATAATTATTAAGGGGAGAGTAATATGGATAATGAGTTATCGGCTCTGGTAACCATATTTACAGAATTTTACTACTGGATCACAGTAGTCCTCATGTTCTTAATTCATGTCGGGTTCTGTATGTATGAAGTTGGAGTCTCTCGTTACAAAAACCATCAACACACTCTTATGAAGAACACAATGCTAATACCATTGGTAACAATTACTTGGTTTTTCTTTGGTTGGTGGATTTATTGGGCCTTCATTAATGGTCCAGGTCTAGGCACATCAATAATTAGTGGTGAGTCTGGAATGAACTTAGTTGCAGACGGATGGGGAGCTAATGAATTAGGAAACCCTACTGGTCCTGCAATGGCAATTAACATGGGCGATCACATCAGTGGTGTGTTCTGGGCAGCATTCTTGCTGTTCTCTTGGACTGCCGCTTCTATCGTTTCAGGAGCAGTGATTGAAAGAATCCGAATTAGTGCCTTTGGCGTTTTAGCTATCGCAATTGGTTCTGTATTCTGGTCAATCGATGCATCTTGGGGATGGCACTTTGATGGATGGATGGTTAAAGTTTTGGGATATCATGATGCTTATGCTTCTGGTGTAATTCACGCAGTTTGTGGTGGATTTGCTTTAGGTGTACTTGTTGTGTTGGGTCCACGAATTGGAAAATTTGTAAATGGCGTACCTCAAAACATTGGACCAAGAAACCCTTGGTTAGTTACTCTAGGACTGTTTTTAATTTATACAGGGTTCTGGGGTTTCTATGCAGCTTGTAATATTCCAATTTTTGATGCTGGAGCTGATTCTGGTGCAGGAGTAACATACTTCACTGCAACTAATATCTATGCTGCTCCAACAACTCTAAGTGGAGTTACAATGAACTTCTTAATGTCACTCGCTGGTGGTTTGCTAGCTGGTTATGTAGTAGCAAAGGGAGATCCTTTCTGGACGTATTCAAGTGGACTTGCAGGAATAATCTGTGCGTCTGCAGGAAACGACTTGTACCATCCTTTACAATCAATGGTCATTGCTATGATCGGTGTAGTAATTATGTACAAACTACATTACTGGGTAGAGCGTCGATTCAAAATTGATGACGCTGTAGGCGCAGTCGCGGTTCATGGTTATGCCGGTGTTGTCGGACTTTTAATTTGTGGCTTCGTTTTATGGGGATATCCTTCTTCAACTTACGAAGGATATGCAGCAATCAATCCTTTAGGAATGTTAGCTGGCGCAGTTATTATGTTCGGTGTTCTTGGTTTCTTACCAGGTTATGTAATTGCACTTATACTTAATAGTGTAGGACAATTACGTATTCCTAGAGAAGTTGAGATAGCTGGTCAAGACTACTTAGCAATGGAGGCAGCAAAAAAAGACGAAGAAACTGTTGCTTCTGCTGAACAATAAAGGAGGAAACTATGGCTACAGTAACAAACTGGGTAGAAGTTATGGAATCTGGCCAAGGTCAGGTTTACCCGTATGTTGGAACAGAAGTTTGGTGGTTAGTTCTTGCAATTGTGATTTGGCTTGGCTGGCATGTCATTACTGGCATCAGCGAGACTGAAGAACATGAGGAAGTTCGCAATAGAGCTCCTGGTCCAAATGACCATAAAAGTAATATTACCAACTGGTAATAAAAATTAGACTTTGCAAAGGACACTGAATCCAGTGTCCTTTGCTAGCTTGAAATAAATATTTTAATGACAGAAGATAATAAACAAGAACGGCCATCAAGAATGCAAAATGTTGCCTTTCCAAAGGCAAAATATGGTCTTTACCTAGCTATCTTTTTAATCTGTCTTTGTTTGTTCTTAATTTATAAAGACTCAATCTTTTAAACACTTCAAAAACTCTAAAATTCATTTACGATAATTTTTTTAATATTATTGAATTAGATTAATTATGAGGATACTGAAACACTTTCTTTTACTAATAATTGCTATAAGCATTCTCACATTAATTGCTATTCAATTTACTGCTGTACAAGATCTAGCAGCCAAGTTGACTATAAAGGCTCAAGTTCAAAGAGCAATATTAGGAAATACTAAAATACCTGACTATGATGCATTAAGTGCAGTTACATGTGGGACAAGGTCTCCAATTACTGCTCCCCCAGACCGAGCAGAAACATGTACCATGATTATTGCTGGAGAGCATATCTACATCGTTGATGTAGGCGATGGAAGCGTAGCAAATCTTAGAAACTGGAATATACCATTTAATAAAATTAAAGCTGTATTGATAACTCATATGCACTCTGATCATATCTCAGATTTAGCTGACTTAAATCTAGTTACTTGGATAGGGGTAGATAGAACAAAAAAGTTAGATGTTTATGGTCCAAGGGGTATTGAGTTAATAACTCAAGGATTTGAAATGAGTCATAAACTTGATTATTTATACAGAAATATGCATCACGGTGATAATTTAGCTCCATTAAAAGTTGCAGGCTACAACCCCATTACGATCGTTCAAGAATCTAAAGTCTTTGATGAGAATGATTTAAAAATAATTGCTTTCACAGTTAATCACTCACCTGTAGAACCTGCATTTGGATTTCGATTTGATTATAAAGATCGATCTATTGTTATTAGCGGGGATACAACAATGAATAACAACGTGATCAAAAATGCTAAGGATGCTGACGTTCTTATTCATGAAGCACAGTCCAATATGCTGGTGGAAATGGCAAGAGAAGAGTTAGAAAATAGTGGCCAATTCAACGCAAAGATAATGGAAGATATAAAAAATTATCACTCTACCCCTAAAGAAGCAGCAAGAGTTGCAAAAAAAGCAGAAGTTGATCATTTAATTTTAAATCACCTATCTCCAGCTCCTGATGGATATATAGCTGAACAAATATTCACAAGAGGTTTGAGTAAGATTTTTCCTGATTGGACTTTAGCTAAGGATGGAACAATGATTATTCTTCCAGTTAATTCAAATGAAATTGAAATTACAAGTATTGAGTAATTAACTGAAACCTAATTCTTTCTTTCTTCTTTCAGCATAGGTTCTGATTAAATTATCAACAATCAGACCAATAAAAGCAACACAAACTCCAAGTATTAAACCTTTACCAGCTCCTTGCCTATCGGATAAAGCCTTTAAAATATATTGTCCTAAATCTTCAGTTCCTATGAATGCACCAATAATCACCATGAATAAAGCAAAGACAACAGTTTGATTAACTCCAAGCATAATATGAGGAAAAGCTAGAGGAAAATCTATTTTAATTAATCTTTGAAAAGTATTTACCCCAGACATGGCTGCAGCATCGTGTAAACTTGGAGGAATACTTCGAAGGCCTTCAACTGTGTAGCGTGTTGCAGGAATAGTCGCATAAACAACCACAGCAATTAATACCGCTGTATCTGTTACTCCAAATAACATCATAACAGGAATTAAATAAACAAATGAAGGGAAGGTTTGGAAGGTGTCACAAACACCTAAAATGAATTTTGAAGCATAATTATTTTGAGAACAAAAAGTACCTACTGTCACTCCAATTATAGTTGAAATTATAACCCCGCAAGTTGCCATGTATGCAGTAACTAGCGCTCTATCCCACCATTCTGTTAAAGCAATAAACAGAGTTAGTCCTCCTACAATAAGAGCTGATCTAATTCCACCAATGATATATCCCGCCCCCATAACTAAAACAAATGTTGCAACAACTGGCATACGGAGAAAAGCAGCTCTCATAGGCTGGAGCACATCAACGATTAACCATGTATTAAATATTTTTAGTGGATGAAAAAATGTATCCCATATCCAATCAACACCATTATTCCAGGAATCTGCGTTAGATAATCCTTTGTTATGAGGAACTTCAAATAAATAATTAAATCCCTCTTTGAAATAGAAAGAACCTAAATAAGCAAGTATCGATCCTATTATTGCTGTTCCAATAAAAATTAAAGTATATTTATAACGCTGAAAAAAATTAAGGTTAGTAAAATAATCTTTTTGCTTATTTGCCCATGCTAAAGACATTCTATCTAAAAGAACAGCAATTAGAGTGATACAAACTCCGGCCTCTAGAGCTAATCCAATGTTAAGACGATTTAAAGCCAATAATAAATTCCAGCCTAATCCTTTAGCTCCTATAAATGATGCAATAACGGCCATCGATAAACACACCATGATGACCTGATTAACGCCGATTAAAATATCTCTTTTTGCAGTTGGGATTAACACTTTAAGGGTAAGTTGCAAATCACTACATCCACTCATTTTGCCAGCTTCAATAACTTCAGGAGATACTGCTCTCAGGCCTAGTACCGTTAATAAGATCATGGGTGGAGTTGCAACAACTATTGTTACAATCGCTCCAGCTTGATCTCCAATTCCAAAAAGAACCATTGCAGGGACAAGGTAAGCATATTGGGGCGTTACTTGCATAACCATAAGAATAGGAGATAATATCTTTTCAATTCTTCTGCTTCTGTAAGCTAATACTCCCAGGCTTAAACCAAGAATAAAAGAAACTGGTGCCGCTACGAGAATAAATGATAGTGTTTGCATCGACGGTTCCCATTGACCAAACACAGAAATATAAATCATGGTAGCGCCAGCAAAAACTGCTAAGCCTCTTCCAGCCAAGTTATATCCCATTAAAATTGCACCAACAGTGACAATGGTCCAAGGGATTCCAAGAAATTCTGCCCAAGGGTTAGTATCAATCCAGTCCCAGCTAGTAAATGCTACTACTGTTTTAACTCCACCAATGAATATTTCACGAACAAATTCAATTAAAAAAAGTAAAATTGATGAAATGAACCTAGTCACATGCATCATAAATGGTCGTGTTTTGTAATCACCAAAATCAGAATCCCAAAGATCTATTAGCCACCATTCATTCAATAAAAAATATACTGCATCATTTATCCAAATAGGAAGCCATCCTAGCCAAGGTGGTAATCTCCAAAGAAAATTAAAATAGGTATAACTTACAGATATTCCAAACAAGCTGTAAGTAGACTGACCCTCAACTACTACATGCTCAGCTTCAGCTCTTATGAATTTATATCCTTCAGGTATATCTATTGCAAAAATTAATCCAAAAAAAGTAAGTAACAACAAAAGCCATTGAATTAGTTTTGAATGTTTATTTACAAAATCCATAGATTACGAGTTAATGTCAGTATTTCCAAAAACAACATGAATTACTTTTGAAGGCTTGATAATGCCAACAACATTTTGATTAGAGTCAACAACTGGCACAGATTTATCTTGCTCTAAAATTTTTTCTGCAACCGTTTCAAGAACTGCATCTTTTAAAACTTTAAAATCACTAAGATTCTGATCATCATCAACTGGATCCATTACAGATTCAATTTTCAAAACTTTTTCTCTAGGAACTTCTTGCGTAAACTTACGTACATATTCTGTTGCTGGATTTAAAACAATATTTGCAGGTGAGTCTAATTGTTCAATAATTCCATCTTTCATAATTGCAATTCGATCTGCAAGTTTCAATGCTTCATCAAAATCATGAGTAACAAACAAAATAGTTTTTTTTAGTGAGCTTTGTAGTCTTAAAAATTCATCCTGCATTTCTTTTCGAATTAATGGATCTAAAGCTGAAAAAGGCTCATCTAAAAACCATATATCTGGCTCTACTGCTAGAGACCTAGCAATACCTACTCTTTGTTGCTGTCCTCCAGACAATTCTCTTGGGAAATAATTTTCCCTACCATCAAGACCTACAAGCTTAAGCATATCCATTGCTCTAGAGATACTCTCCTGAGTCTTAATACCTTTGATTTGTAGAGGAAATGCAATATTTTCAAGCACAGTTTTATGTGGCAATAAGGCAAAGCTTTGAAAAACCATGCCCATTTTATTTCTTCTTAATTCTATTAGCTCCTTATTTTTTAGTTTTAATAAGTCCTGACCATCAATATAAATTTTACCAGATGTTGCGTCTGTAAGTCTTGAAATGCAGCGAAGCAATGTTGATTTTCCTGATCCTGATAGACCCATTACAACAAGCATTTCTCCTTTTGAAACTTCAAATGATGCATTATTTACTCCAACAATACAGCCTGCTTCCTGAAATGTTTTAGCATCGACATTACCATTAACATCTTTGAGCATCTTTTCAGCATTGGCTCCAAAAATCTTATAGACAGATTCACACTTAATTATTGATTGAGAAGAAGACATATAATTATATTTATATCGTATCCTAAAATATTAAATAAATCTCTTTTAAAAATTTTTTATAAAATATACTCTAGTATCTATACCAGTATTCAAAAACCCCTTTGCTTCACCTATAACTGTAATTGTATCAGTTGTGCCATGCACAGCTTCTAAAACATACTCAACAATACATACATTAGCTAAACTATCCCAAACTACTGAAGAACTATCAAGATTGTTTCCATTATCTTTATACAACTTTTGTGCTCTAATATCTGTAATATGTGCACCCATTATAGATCGCTGAGTTACTATTTTAGTATTTTTGCAAACTGCTTCATATTCAGCAAGTGTTAATTCATAACCTTCATTACTTGAGTAGAAATTTACTTGGCCACTTGGAAGTGAATTAATTACTTCTTTATAATTTTCTTCAGACTGGTTACTCTCTTGCACAATATCCTCCTCAGGTATTTTTTCCTTTCCAGGAAAAACTATGTAAAAAATAAAAAATATAGAAATTATTAAGAGCATTAACCCGCCTAGTTCTAACAATCCTCTAAGGCCTTCTGGTGTTTCTTTATACTTTCTTAAAATGTTATCTTTAGCCATTTCTCTTTACTAGTTAGACTCAACCAGTCCTCCTTCTTCCCAAATACCCTTCATTACCGATCCATCAGCGTTAGTTTTAGTGCCCTGTCCATGTCTTTTACTGTCAATAAATTCTCCGACATATATATCTCCATTTGCCCAAGTAAAAGTTCCTTGACCATTCATATTGTCATCAAACCAATCACCTTCATATTTAGCACCATCTGGAAAAATTAAAATCCCTCGTCCTTGCCATTTACTATCCACAAATTCACCAGTGTATATATATCCATTTGGCCAAGTTTCGACACCTTCCCCGTGCTTTAAACTACCACGCCACTCACCTACATAGACTGTTTTATCTGTATAGGTCCATGTTCCTATCCCATTTTCACAATCACCTTCACATCCTGTCTTACGTGCAAAAGCTGAATTACAAACAAAAATAGTTAAAATAATAAATAAAAATAATCTTTTCATGATTTTAAAAATATTAAAAAAAATCTCCCCTAGTTAAACAACTAGGGGAGATTTTAATTTAAAAATCTATGTAGTTAAACAATTAATCAATAAATGCTTTCCACGTAGATTCATTATCTGCTAACCAAGCTGCTGCAGCATCTTCATGTGTCATTCCATCAACGTCAACCAGAGATGCCATTGCACCTATATGACTTGTTGTAAATGACATTTTCTTGAAAATGGCCGCTGCTTGTGGATGCGTATTAGGAAAATTTTCGTTCACTGCTTTTTTCAGATATCCATCTGGTGAACCACATGCTCCATCGCCTCCATCTTCTGGTCTACAGCCATCGTAGAATGGTGGGAAATCAATAAATGTAAAACCAGCACCATCTGTGAAGTTTGGTGTCCAGTTAAAGATTATTGTTCCTCTACCTTCTTTTTCTGCTGCTTCTAGTTCAGCCCATAGTGCATCAGCACCACCGGCAAACTTAACCATCCATAAATCATCCAAGCCTAGCGCTTCAAGACGCTGAGGCATTAAATCTTGGTGCCAACTTTGAGGACCTTCTAACCAACGGCCTTTACCACCAGAGTCAGGTGTTACAAAGTTTGCAGCACAATCAGGATTTTTTAAAGCTGTCCAATCAGGTAATCCTGGACATAGTCCTTGTTCAGCTACCCAGTTTGGATAACCCATGTCCTCTAGAGTTCTAGCTTCATGGTCACCCCAGTCAAGCAAACCACCTGCATCACGAGCAGCATCAAATGATGAACCAAAAGCAGATTCCCAAACTTCATGAGAAATATCTACATCGCCTTGACGAATTGATTCATAAACTGCTTGAGAGTCAGCAGGTACATATTCAACATTATTACCAATACTTTCAAAAATTCCACCGATCACATATGACATTACAACTTGGCTTGACCAGTTGTGAGTAGGAATTCTAATTGGTTTTTTACTATCTGCAGCATAAACAGCACTTGAAGTAAAAGTAAGAGCAACAAGCGCAAGCATTGCAGTTAGCATTTTTAAAGATTTTAACATGTCTCCCCCCTTCGAAAGGTTCTTAATTAAATTTAATTATTATTAAAAATTCTATTGCTGGTGACTTAACGAGTCAATTGAGATCGAAAAGAAAAATCTATATATGCTATACGATTAACCATAAGATACTACATGTGGTTAAAATTATATATTAAATATATATATAAACGAATAGCTTCATACCCTGAGAACAGATTTTAATTCATTGCTTTTTTTCAATTATATAAATTAGAATAAAAAAAATTTAATTAGGAGTTCAAATGAGTAGAGTTGCAATTATAGGTTCTGGACCATGCGGTTTATCAATGCTAAGAGCTTTCCAACAAGCTGAAGCTAAAGGGGAAACAATTCCAGACGTTGTTTGCTTTGAAAAGCAAGATAATTGGGGGGGTTTATGGAACTATAGTTGGAGAACTGGTTCAGATCAATACGGAGATCCTGTTCCTAATAGCATGTATCGCTATCTTTGGTCAAATGGACCAAAGGAATGTTTAGAGTTTGCTGACTATTCTTTTGATCATCATTTTGGTCAAGCCATACCATCATTTCCTCCAAGAGAAGTTTTATTTGATTATATTTTAGGTCGAGCAAAGGATGCTGACGTAAAAAAATATATTAGATTTGGAACCGCTGTAACAAATGTAATTTATAATGGGTCACAATATGAAATTACATCAACAAATAAAAAGGCAAATACAACTTCAAAAGAAAATTTTGATTATTTAGTGGTAGCC
Source organism: uncultured Pelagibacteraceae bacterium (assembly GCA_902634045.1). Classification (GTDB taxonomy): domain Bacteria; phylum Pseudomonadota; class Alphaproteobacteria; order Pelagibacterales; family AG-422-B15; genus CACPJE01. The sequence continues at coordinate 57,813 of CACPJE010000001.1, read as the reverse complement.
TCAGGACACTTTTCTGTTCCTTACATACCTGAGTATGAAGGCATGCAATCTTTTCCTGGTCGTATCTTGCACTCTCACGATTTTAGGGATGCAGAAGAATTTAGAGGTAAAGATGTAGTAGTATTAGGAAGCAGCTATTCTGCTGAAGATGTAGCACTTCAGTGTTACAAGTATGGAGCTAAATCTGTAACGATTGGCTATAGAAATAATCCAATGGGTTTTAAGTGGCCTGATGGAATGAAAGAAGTTCATTACCTTGATAAACTTGATGGAAACAAAGCTACCTTTAAAGATGGTCATACTCAAAATGTAGATGCATTAATATTATGTAGTGGTTACCTTCATCATTTTCCTTACTTAGAAGATAACTTAAAACTTAAAACACACAATAGACTCTATCCTCCTAAACTTTATAAAGGGGTTGTTTGGCAAGACAATCACAGTTTGATGTATCTCGGAATGCAAGACCAATTTCATACTTTTAATATGTTTGATTGCCAAGCCTGGTATGCAAGAGACGTTATCATGGGAAAAATTGAGATGCCTAGTGCTGAGGAAATTGATAAAGATATTAATAATTGGGTTGCTTTAGAAGAGAAATTAGAAGATCCAATTCAAATGATTGACTTCCAAACAGAATATACAAAGGATTTACATGAAGCTACCGATTATCCAGAAATAGATTTTGAGTTAATTCGGGTTCACTTTAAGGAATGGGAACATAATAAAGAAGAGGATATTATGACATATCGGAATCGTTCTTTTTCTTCGCCTGTAACCGGAACTGTCGCTCCCTTGCACCATACAGCATGGGGTGAAGCGATGGATGACTCGATGAAAACGTTTATGGAGTCTAAATAGCTTTAAGATTGGTAAGATAATCTTGGTACTGCCTTCTCTACAATCGGCATATGCATAGCTGCAGATGCAAATCCCAAGAGTATGCATAACCACCACATCAAGTCATAGGATCCATACATATCGTATAGTCTTCCTCCAAACCACGATCCTAAAAAAGATCCGAATTGATGTGATAGAAAAGTAAATCCATAAAGCATAGACATATATTTAATACCAAATACGACGCTTATAATTCCACTCGTCAAAGGAACGGTTGCTAACCACAATACTCCAAGTACAGCAGCAAAAACTAATATTGTTATTTCATTCTTAGGAAGTATTAAAAATATAAGAATGAGAACAGACCGCAGAGAATAAAGTACAACTAAAAGATTTTTCTTAGAAATTTTATCACCAAGTCTTGCAAAAATTAAAGTCCCAAAAATATTAAATAATCCTATTAAGGCTAAAGACCAACTGCCAATCCATGAGGGAAGATTTAGATCTTCTAAATAAGCAGGAAGGTGAGTTGCAATAAAAGCAACATGAAATCCACATACAAAAAAACCTATGGTAAGCAAATTATAACTTTTTGATTTAAATGCTTCCTTCAGTGCATCTTTTAAAGATTGGCCTGTATCTTTTTCAATAGTGTCTGACTTTCCAGCATAATCTAATGGAAAACAAAAAATAAGCATGATTGCAGCAATTAAAGTTAAGTAAAGAATGGATGCAGACCAATCAGAGATTTGAATAAGAAATCCTGCTAGAGGTACTAGCAAAAATTGACCCAGGGATCCTGCAGCCATAACAATACCTAAAGATAGAGTGCGATTTTTTTCTTGTACTGATTTTCCAACTGCTCCTAATACAACAGCTGTTCCACATCCAGCCGCACCTAATCCAAATATTGCCTGAGAAGCTATGATCTCAAAACTGGAGTCAACGTGAGCCATCCAATACAAACCAATTAAAACCAAAAAAACGCCTAGCAAGGCTGCCTTTCCTGATCCATATTTATCTGCCAGAGCTCCAAACAATGGTGATCCGATGCCTATTAAAAGAAATTGAATCGCAACAGCAAGACCAAATATTTCTCGACCAGTCTGTAAGTGATCTGAGATTGGGACAAGATAAAGTCCTGATGTATGCCTGATTCCAAATGAAATCAGTAATAGGACACTTCCACCTAATATAACTAAATAAGAGAAATAACTCTTATCAAAAAAACTTTTCATAATGAATACTATTAATTGTCAGTAAAAATATATTTCCCTCTATGAGTCACAACTATTGTGCAGCCAGTAACTGTTGTACTGTAGTGCAATGATCCGGATGAAAGATGTACAAAGTCTCCTTTTTTATAAGTATAGCCATCAGAGTCAGTTAAGTCGCCTTCTAAAATAAAAAATTCCTCAGGGCCTTCATGCAAGTGAGGCTTAGACTTAGTTCCTGGATCCATTTTGTAAAGATATGAACCCTCGCCTGTTTCAAGATCATAACTCAAGTTGTACCACCAAGTGTTCCCATCCTGACCAGCAGATTCTTCTTCTAATAATTCCCATTTAAGAGTTTCAATATTAGAAACTTTTCTTAAATCAGACAATGAAGGCATAAATTATTTATTAAGCTTTAACTCTACTTTTTGTTGGATCATAAAAAGGAAATGAAGTGATTTTTGCTTTGATTCTTTTTTGGTGACCATCAAGTTTTCCAATTTCAACTTCTGTTCCTTTTTCAGAAGAATGAATATCAATTCTGCACAATGCTATATTTTTATTTAGAGTAGGCGAGATCATGCCGCTTGTAATAACTCCCACCTGCCCTCTTCCTATATGAACACAATCTCCATGACCGCAATGTTCATTACCTTCAATTTCTAATCCAACTAGTTTACGCAATGGATTTTCTTTTCTTTTAACAAGCGCATCTCGTCCAATGAAATTAGCTTCTTTAGACTTAAGCGGCACAGTAAAAGAAATGCCTGCTTCAAATGGATCTGTTTCATCACTAAATTCATTTCCGCCTAGAATAAGACCAGCTTCAATCCTTAACATATCTAATGCGGCAAACCCCATCGGAGCTATATTAAACTCCTGACCTGCCTCCCATATTGCATCCCATACTTTAGGGCCATCTTTTGGATGACAGTAAACTTCATATCCAAGTTCACCTGTATAACCTGTTCGAGATAGCATTACAGGAATGCCTAGGTGGTCATTCAAACGACTAATATTAAAGTTAAACCATTTTAAATCTTCAATTCCTGGGCTAGCAGGTGTAGTCCACATAATTTTTGATAAAACATTTCTACTGTTTGGACCTTGAACTGAGATGTTGTGAAGTTGATCAGATGAAGATCTAACTGAAACTCTGAGTTCCAGTTTCTTTCCTAACTCTCTCAACCATTCTCCAGAATAGTCACTTCCACCAATCCACCTAAAATTAGCATCACCTAATTTAAATAAAGTTCCATCATCTATCATAGTACCGTTTTCATAGCACATTGCTGTATAGATAACCTGTCCGATTGCTAATTTTTTTATATTCCGAGTAAGTGCAGTATTCATTAACTCTTCAGCATCAGGACCAACTACCTCAAATTTTTTAAGAGAGGAAAGATCCATCATTGCTACATTATTCCTGCAAGCTGTATACTCTGCAACGGTTCCATAATTATCATATTTGTTTGGTATCCAGACACCTGCGAATTCTATGTAATCTTTTGTTAATTTAGATGTACATTCATGGAAAGCAGTCTGCTTTGTTAGAGAAACATCTGAATCTGGATTCCTGCGATAAGCCATAGCTTTAGAAAAAAAGTTTTTCTTAGAATAAACTCTAACGCATATATCTGTCGGATTCCAGTCATTTGCTGGATCAATATCACAAGGACAGGCAGAAGAAGCTACTACTAAGTTTTTTTGAGCTTGAAATAAAACATAGTCTCCAGGTGTTGACCAAGGCAAATCAAAAAAGAAAACATTGGCTGCATCTAATCCAGTATTAAAAAATAAGTTAATAGCTTGCCATGCCCGCCTTTCATTTAAACCAAAAGGTTGAAGGGCAGTATTAAAATTATCAGAACAATTTGCGTGACCAAAATACCCTACATCTTCATAGTATTTTGAACTACAAGCATTTCCAAATGTATCGTGCCTTCCGCATGTATCTTGAATAACTTCAACAAGTGCGTCTTGATCTCTATCAAAATATTTAGCAAACAACCCCGGCTTTGCATAATTTAATCCTATGATACTTCGGGTTACTATTGGATCAATGCTTAGCTCTATTCCCTTTTCCAATTTTGCAGCATCAAAAACCTGAAAATCAGAACATTGCCTTCCATATAAATCGATTACTTGAATAAAATCTCCTGATTCAACTTCATAAGATGTTGCTGTGCTATTGTTTATGATAAATTCATCTTTGACATCAGCTAGTGGAGGAGGCAAATAATAATTAGACTTATTATTAATTCTATTTTTTCTTTTAACTCTTACCTCTATATCTGTTGCAGGATTTTGTGCATCGACTGCCATATCCTCTCCAGGTGCTGCAATAATAACAAAACCGTCTTCATGACACTCTAGGTCAATTGACTCTCTGACTTTTGTTTCTAAATTAAAAAGATTTATAGAAACAGCTTGATGAAAATCAATATTTTTCTTTTTTAATTTATTTAGAAGATATTTATTGTCATGGCTATTCGATAATATTTTTTTTATAAATGAAGCTTCATTATTTGCTTTACAATTTATAATTTCTAAAGAGCATTTACCTAAATTGTCAAATGCAACAACTTCAGCAAGTTGGCTGCCTTCTGAATTAATTATCGAAATTGTATCTCCTGCAAAAGTCTCAAAACCAATTAGTCCCTGTGCTTTTGCTACATAACGCTCTACATCTTCAGGTAAACCTAAAATACCAGCATTATATGGCTGAGTTTTTCTAACATTGAATCCAGTTAAATCTAACTCCATTTTTAAACCTTCATAAAAATTTTCTAACTATTTGGTCAAATTTTTAATACTTTAGCATTTATGTCTATAATTTATATACATACTAAATAGTTTTCTTTTTTTTATTCCTATCTAAAGATGTCTAATTATAGGTAATTAAGAGAAAAAAAGAACTTTTTATACTAGATTTGTAAAATGTCGTTTCCACAAAAAGCTGAATATATAATTATTGGTGCAGGAATTCATGGTCTAAGTACTGCACTTCATTTAGCTCAAAAATTAAAGTCACAAGGAAAAGGTGACGGAAGTAAGATTCTTATAATTGAAAAGGGAAGCATTGCCTCTGGTGCAAGTGGGATTGCTTGTGGCGTAATTCGTAATAATTATTTTCAGCCTGCAATGCGTGAGCTTATGGCGCATTCTGTAGAAGTGTGGGAAAGTGATCCAGAAAATTTTCATTATCACAATTGCGGTTACATGCAAATCAGTCCTGCAAGTATGGAGGAAGACGTAGCATCTATTTATGAACAACAAAAAGATATTGGCTATGAGTCAACCTTTATTCAAGGTGAAAAAGAAGTAGACTCATATATGAAATCCATGTTCAGTGATTGGCAGGCTAAAGGTGTAACAAGTGTACTTCATGAAAAAAAAGGTGGATATGCAAATAATACTTCATCTATATATGGTTTAGCGACTAAGGCAGAGGCAGAAGGGGTTAGGATACTAACTGGAACTACTGTTACTGGATTTGAATATGGTTCAAATTCAAAAGCTGTAACAGGAGTTGAAACGGATAAAGGTTTAGTGAAATGTGATCAAGTTATCATAGGTGCTGGACCGTGGATTAAATCATTCTGGGATATGCTTGATTTACCAAACGAAGTTTCAATCAAGTCTAATGGTACAGTTCATTCTAATGTTCCTATGTGGCAATATTGGTATCTAACCGAAGGGGTTCTTGGAGTTGAACCAGATTTTTTAAAAACTGATAATGGTGAAATGCCTCCTGTCATTCATGTTGATACAGATGCCCCACTTTATTCAGATGTTGATAAATCTCTAATCACTGATGAAGTCTGGGGACTTTATTATAAACCAGATTTTCATTTTAATGGTGTTCAAGGTGGATCATCTCCTTACAAAGTTGGAGAGCCGGGAGGTGATGGTATTTCAGTGGATCCTTATGGTCCAGAGTCTAAGGAATTTATCATTGATGACAAGTTTGCTCACATGTGGAGTTCTGCATTAGCATTTTGTCATAAACGTTTTGAAGGTAAATCTCACCTATTTAAAAAAGGAGCCACTGGCGGATTGGGGTGCTTTACTCCTGACTCTTTTCCTGTTTTTGATCAGTTTAGAGAAAATGTATATGTTATAGCTGACTCAAATCATGGATATAAAATGCTTGGAGTAGGCAAGCTTGTTGCCGAAGAAGTATTAGGTGAAAAGAGTGCTTTATTAGAACCGTTCAGACTCTCAAGGTATGAAGAAGGCAAGCTACATCCTGTATCAAATAGTCCTTTCCCTTGGAGTTAGTATACTAAAAAATAAGTAAAAAAATTATTTCGAAGCTAGCTGTAATTGTAGTAGAGTTTTGCGATGGATTCAGTAAATCTACTACTTCAATTTTGGGAAGACCAGATGAGAAAATCTCATCGTTCAAGTAATTTTTTCTTTCGTAAGACTCCATCACATTATCATATGATGCTATTAGTAATGTCTGCTTACTACAATCAAACAACACTGTCAGTTGAAGAATTGAAAACAAAGCTATTTAATACATCAAGACCTAAATCTTCAATGATCATCACAGAAGCTTGTGAAAGAGGATTTTTTTACCTGGAAAAAACAGACGCTGATAAACGTAGGAAACATATCAAACCGAGTGAGCTATTCATTAAAGAATTTACAGAATATCTGGCTACTTTAAAAAACATAAGCACCTAAGCCGATAAAAATATATCCTTTTTATATATTTTTTTTATTTCTAAATTAAAATATTTTAAATAAACCATTTGAAATGCTTATCTAAAATTAATAATTATTAAACATATTAAATATATATGAAAAAATACTCAGTCTTTAGTCTGATCAATAATGCTTTTTCTTATCATCAAAATTGGGATGTTGCATGGAGAGATCCTGAGCCAAAAAAAGAATATGAAGTAATTATTATTGGTGGTGGTGGACATGGTTTAGCTACCGCATATTATCTTGCCAAAAATTTTAATATCCGAAATGTTGCAATTCTTGAAAAGGGATGGATTGGTGGAGGAAACGTTGGAAGAAATACAACAATCCTTCGTTCAAATTATATGCATAACGCAAATAATCTTTTCTACGAAAAAGGAATGCAGATGTGGAGGGATCTAAGTCAGGAGTTAAATTATAATGTGATGTACTCTCCTCGAGGAATTTTAAATCTTGCGCATTCTGATGCACAAATGAATACCTACTCAAGAAGAGGAAATTCTATGCGGCTAAATGGTATCGATGCAAAATTATTAAATAGAGAAGATGTTAAAAAAATGATTCCATTTGCAGATTTTTCCTCAAACTGTCGTTTTCCAATCTTTGGAGGATTATTTCAGTCATCAGGTGGAACCGCAAGACACGATGCTGTAGCTTGGGGATACGCAAGAGGAGCTGACGATCATGGTATAGATATTATTCAAAATTGTGAGGTTACTGGATTTGATGTTAGTAACGGAAAGATAAAAGGAGTTCAAACTTCTCGAGGAAATATAAAAGCAAAAAAAATTGGTCTATGTGTTGCTGGAAGTACATCATTACTTGCTGAAAAACTTAATATGACTTTACCTATTGAAGCACATGTCTTACAGGCTTGCGTATCAGAACCTATTAAACCTCTTCTGGATCAAGTTGTAACATTTGGTGCAGGTCATTTCTATTGCAGTCAATCTGATAAAGGTGAGATGGTGATGGGTGGAGATCTTGATGGTTATAACAGTTACGCTCAGAGAGGAAATCTTCCGACTATTCAGCATGTATTAACTGAAGGAGTTGCACTCTTTCCAAATTTAAGTCGTCTTAAGATGCTAAGAACCTGGGGTGGAATAATGGATATGTCTATGGATACCTCTCCAATTATAGATAAAACTCATATAGATGGATTATATTTAAACTGTGGTTGGTGTTACGGTGGATTTAAAGCCACTCCGGTTTCAGGTCTAACCTTCGCTCATACAATTGCTAAAGATGAAGTTCATGAATTAAATGCTCCTTTTAGGCTTGATAGGTTTAATACTGGACACCTCATAGATGAAAAGGGTATAGGAACAAAAACTTGGATTAGCTAATTATGCTTGAAATTAAATGTCCTTATTGCGGTAAACGATCACAAAATGAATTTGCCTATGGAGGAGACGCAACCATAAAACGACCAAAGCTAAATACTGAAGTTTCTGATGAAGAATGGGATACATTTGTTTATTACAGAAAGAATCCACGAGGAGACCATTTAGAGCTATGGCAACATATTTCAGGCTGTAGACAATGGTTTAAAGCTAAGAGAAATACTGCAACTCATGAAATTATAGAAACTTATGAGCTCAGCAGTAACAAAGAAGAACACTCATGACTCAAAATTATAGATTAAAAAATATTGGGCTTATTGATAAAAATCATAAAATTTCTTTTATATTTAATGGCAAAAAATATTTTGGATACAAAGGAGATACTCTAGCTTCAGCTCTTATAGCTAACGGAGTTCACTTAATTGCTAGAAGTTTTAAGTATCATCGACCTAGAGGAATTTTTGGTGCTGGAGTAGATGATCCAAGTGCTAAAGTTCAATTAATCAAAGAAGGTTATTCTGAACCAAATGTTAATCTTACAGAATATGAATTGGTTGAAGGTCTTGAGCTTAAAAGTCAAAATTGTTGGCCGTCCGTGAAACTTGATATTGGCGAAATAAATAACTTATTGAATAGATTTTTTCCTGCGGGTTTTTATTACAAAACTTTTATGTGGCCAAAAAGTTTTTGGTATAGAATCTATGAACCTTTCATTAGAAAAGCAGCAGGATTTGGAGTGGCATCTTTAGATCCGGACCCAGACAGATATGAGCATCAATATGAACACTGTGATGTTCTTGTTGTTGGCTCAGGTCCATCAGGACTTTCAAGCACACTGGCGGCAGCAAAAAATGGCGCAAGAGTAATACTTGCAGAGGATAAGCCTCGATTTGGTGGAAGTCTATTGACTGATGAAGTTACAATTGGAAATAAAAAAGGGGAGGAATGGGTTGACGATGTTATTGCTGAATTAAAATCGATGCCAAATGTTATTACAAAAAGTAGGTCACAAGTTTTTGGATATTATGATCATAATATGTTGGTGATGTTTGAAAGAAAAAGAGATCATCTTCAAGACCCTAAAAACTTTACTCCAAGAGAAAAACTTTGGTACATACGGGCTAAAGAAGTAATTATTTCAACTGGTTCAATAGAACGTCCACTTGTCTTCTCTAATAACGACAGGCCTGGAATACTACTGGCCTCAGCTGCAAAAGAATATTTAAAAGTTTATGGAGTTGCAGTGGGCAAAAAACCTATCTTTTTTACAAATAATGATAGTGCATATGAAGCTGCTATTGAATTTAAAAAGAATGGCATCCAATCTACTATCTTAGACACCAGACCCTCTTCAGAAAATCAAATTGTAGGTGAAGCTCAAAAGATGGGTATAGATATATTGTTTGAACACGGAATAGCAAATACAACTGGACATCTCAAAGTTAAATCAGCGACAGTTGGAAAATTAAATAAAAATAAAAATTCATTCACCAGTCTTCAAAAAATTGATTGCGATTGTATATGTGTTTCAGGAAATTGGACTCCTACAGTCCATCTTGCTTCACAGTCAGGGAATAAATTAAAGTTTGATTCAGATTCAGATACTTTCCTTCCAAATCAATCTCGACAACAGGAAGTAGTTATTGGAGCTGCTAATGGGTCTTTCACTCTAATGGAGTCATTAAACGATGGATTCGAACAAGGCTTCAAAAGCTCTAATAAAATTACCAATAAAAATATTAAAACTGATGCTCCTATATCTGATGAAAAAAACTTAGGTAATCATGATAAGTTTTGGTGCATGCCTTTACCTGAAGGAAAACATTATAAAAGATTTGTCGACTTTCAGAATGATGTAGCAGTATCAGATATTGAACTTGCTGTCAGAGAAGGATTTAGATCAATTGAACACGTTAAGCGGTACACAACTCTTGGTATGGCAACAGATCAGGGTAAAACAAGCAATTTAAATGGATTACAACTCGTATCAAATATTGAAAAGAAAATCGTCCCTGAAGTTGGACACACTACTTTTCGACCACCATACACATCTGTGACTATTGGAACAATTATTGGTCGTGAAGTAAGTAAATATTATAAAGCAACTAGAAAATCTCCAATGCACGAATGGCATGAAAGAAACAATGCGGTGTTTGTAGATGCAGGGTTATGGTTGAGACCACGTTATTACAAACAAGGCAATGAAACGTTACAAGAAGCGGCAAAAAGAGAGGCTTCAAACGTAAGAAAAAATGTTGGTATCTGTGATGTAACGTCATTAGGTAAAATCGATATTAAAGGTCCAGATTCAGCAGAATTTTTAAACAGAGTTTACACAAATGCCTGGCTAAAACTCCCAGTAGGTAAAGCCCGATACGGAGTAATGTTACGTGAAGATGGGATGGTATTTGATGATGGAACAACAACTCGAATTAATGAAAATCATTTTCACATGACAACTACAACAGCCCAAGCAGCTAATGTACTCTCTCACTTAGAATACTATCTACAAATAGTATGGCCTGAACTTGAAGTTAATGTTTTTTCTACAACAGAACAATGGGCAGGAGCAGCAGTAGCTGGTCCAAACTCAAGAAAGCTTTTAAGTAAATTATTTCCAAATGAAGATCTATCTAACGAAGGTCTTCCATTTATGGGTTATAGAGAATTTAAATTCTTTGATACAACTGCTCGAATATTTAGAATTTCTTTTTCTGGAGAACTTGCATACGAAGTCAATGTAATGTCAGACTTTGGAGAATTTATGTGGGATAAAATTATTGAAGCTGGGGAAGGATTAGGCATTCAACCATATGGGACAGAAGCATTATCTACGCTGCGAATTGAGATGGGGCATGTAGCAGGTTCAGAAATCGATGGAAGATTAATTGCAAGTGATTTGGGACTTGATGGAATGCTAAGTAAGAAAAAAGATTTCATCGGAAAAAGATCTTTAAATAGAGTAGCTTTTAATGATGAAAATAGAGAAAGAATTGTCGGAATTGTTCCAGTTGATAAAAAAACTTCAATCCCTGAAGGATCGTATATTGTAGAAAATCCAAATGCAGAATTTCCTATTCCAAAATTAGGTCATGTATCTGCTTCTTGCTGGAGTGTTGAGCACAATAATCCTTTTTCATTAGCAATTATAAAAAATGGTAAAAATAGAAAAGGAGAAAAATTATTTGCAGTATCTCCTGTAAAAAATATGAGTATTCCTGTTGAGGTTGTTAGTCAGCACTATGTGGATCCCGATGGAGAAAGGGTAAGGTCATGAGTAGAATTTCTCCTCTTCAAAACGCTCATAACAAAGGTCTGTTTGGCGATTATCAAGAAAAAAATGAAGGTAATCTGTTAGAAATCAGAGAAATTACTAATGTAAATATTTATCAAGTTGTTCAATATAAAAAGTCATCTGTTGTAACTAGTAATATCCAACTTGGATCAATTAATTTACCTTCTAATGCAGCAGAAGTATCAGTTGCTGGGCAAACAAGAATACAATGGTTCGCTCCGCGTTCATGGATTATCTTTTCAAATGATAATAATATTTCTCCTATTATAGAAAATACCTTTAATAATGAGGACTTCGCAGTAACAGATATCTCACACTCAAGGGCAATAATTCAAATAAAAGGTGAGGATGCTTTAAACGTCCTTAAAAAAGGATGTCCTTTTAACTTTAATGACTTTAAGAAAGATAACTGCGTGAATTCAGTATATCATGGAATTACAATTTCAGTTGATATGATAGATGACAGTCCTTTAACATATAATCTAATGGCCTTGAGAAGTTTCGGTGAGTCCTTTCACCACGCAATTACTGATGCGGCTCTTGAATATGGTTATTCAGGAGAATAAAACTAATTTACTGAAAAAGTGTAAAGAATAAAATAAACCCATACCGGTATAAGTGTAACGAAATAATTTAACATCCAAGTAAATCCAATTATTCCTCCCCAATCTTCAGGATTATGACTAACAACTCTTCTTTTAAGAGAACTTTTAAAACCTACAAGTAGTGTTGTTCTTACATAATTTCCTGAACTATCATTTTTTAGCTTATTTATTCTAGTTTTAATTGATTTAAGATGAAATATTTGCCACGGCAAGTAACCTATTCCAAAAAGTAAGTTCAAATAAAGTAAAATTTCAAGATTATTAAAATCAATAAAGCTTAATAAAATAATTACACTGCATACGAAATTTAATAAAAAAATATTGAACCATCCTATCTCCTCGTAAAAATATAAATTTTCATTCTTTGTTAATATTGCACACCAAACAAAAATTTGAGAAATACTAACTTGTATAACCATTAACCAACTAAAAATATCTACAATTAAAATTTCATGATTATTAATTATTCTAATGACATGACTAAACATAAAGATGTATGAAATTTCAACAAAAGTTACAAGAAACCTTGTTATAAATACTGATGAAAATACATTATTGTGTAAAACAGCGTGTGAAGAGTAGTTTACAGGAAACATACACCTATAAGCGGAAACCAAAAATAAAATTTGTGCAGGAATAAGAAGGAAGGAATCTACATTTGAAATTGGTGAAATTATTGTTTGTAATAGGAAATATATATTAATTAAGGTTCCTATTTTTAAAATCCACAATAAATACTTGTACATAATAAGTGCCTTGATAAATCTAATTATTCTGGGATTTGTTGTGTCATACAGCCTAATCCACCGCCACCAACAGCTTGATAAGTACTAGGAGCCTCTACAACATCTAATTTAGGAAATATTCTTTGCAACTCTGTGACCGCTTGAAGCTCGCCTTTCCAACCTACTTGTGGAACTATTATTGCACCATTCATAACATAATAGTTTGGATAAGGAGTAGGATACTTAACACCATCAATTGAACGAGTATAAGGAAGATAATCAAACTCAACTATTTCCAATTTTCTACCCCTTGCATCTGTTGCTGATTTCAAGCGAGATAAATTTTCTTTAAGAATATCAAAATTAGGATTTTCATTGTCTGAGCAAGTCTGCACAATAACTTTTCCTGGAGTAATAAATTCAATCACATTGTCCACGTGACCATCAGTTTCAGTATCTTCATAAAAACCTTTGTATAACCAAATAACTTTTTCAATTCCTAAATAGTCTTTTAATCCTTTCTCTATATCATCTTTGCTCATAGAAGGATTGCGATTCTGATTTAACAACGTTTGCTCCGTTGCAATTAATGTACCTTCTCCATCAACACAAATAGCTCCACCCTCAAGAATAAAAGGTGCTTCATATAAAGGAACATTAAAATATTCTGCAATAGTATTTGGAACACTCCCTACCCTTTCATAAGTTGGATACTTATCTCCCCATCCATTAAATTGAAATTTAACTGCAGCGATTTCGCCTTTAGTGTTTTTTACAAACATGGGTCCATTATCTCTTATCCAAGCAAACTCAGTATCTGCAGCAATAATTTTTGCCGAAATACCGCAACGATGTTTTGCTTCCTCTACATCACTATGGTCTGCAACTAAAAATGTTTCTTCGTATTTAGCCATTTTTTTTACTACTTCAACTATCTCATCTCTGAATAGTTCTGGTTCTTTTTCGCCTTTTGTCGGCCATGAAATTAATGAACCTCTATGTCTTTCAAAGCGTCCAGGCATTATAAAGCCATCTTGATATGGTGTAGATTTGCGAATTTTAGCCATAGATAATTTATATATTGTTTTTTTTAAATTGAGGAAGCATAATTTATTTTACTATGAGTATCAATTTATCAAAAGTCGCATCACAAAAAAAAATTAAATATTTTTTAATTAGTTTTGTAGACTTATTTGGAGTTTTAAGAGCAAAGCTTGTTCCAACTCAAGCAATAGCAGAGATGCAGAAAAATGGAGCTGGTTTTGCCGGTTTCGCAACATACTTAGATATGTCACCTGCTGACTCAGATATGCTTGCAATGCCTGATCCAAAAAGCCTTATTCAATTACCTTGGCAACCAGAAGTAGGTTGGCTAGCAAGTGATCTAGTAATGGATGGCAAGATTGTTGAACAATGTCCAAGAGTAGTTCTTAAGCGACAGATAGAGAAACTGAATGAAAAAAATATGGTCATGCAAACTGGTGTTGAATGTGAGTTTTTCTTATTAAGTGAGGATGGAACTGAAGTTGATGATAAACGCGATACAGCTGCGAAACCATGCTATGACCAATCAACTTTAATGCGCAGATATGACGTGATTAAAGAAATATGTGACTCAATGTTAAAGTTAGGATGGAAGCCATATCAAAATGATCATGAAGATGCAAATGGTCAATTTGAAATGAATTGGAATTATGCTGATTGCCTGACTACCGCCGATCGACACGTCTTCTTTAAATTCATGGTTAAATCAATTGCTGAAAAACATGGTCTGCGAGCAACTTTCATGCCAAAACCTTTTCCAGACCTAACAGGAAATGGTTGCCATGTTCATGTTTCAATTTGGGATCAGAAAAAAAAGAAAAATTTATTTTTAGATGAGAATGGAGAACTTGGATTATCTAAATTAGGTTATTCTTTTATTGGAGGGATTATGAAGTCAGCAGATTGTTTTTCTGCTTGGTTTAATCCTTCACTAAATAGTTTTGGTCGAATTGATGCATCAAATACTCTCTCTGGCGCAACATGGTCTCCGAGTACTGTTACATACACAGGAAACAATCGTACTCATATGGTTAGAATTCCTGATGCAGGAAGATTTGAAGTAAGACACGCTGATGGTTCGGCAAATCCTTATCTACTTCAAGCAGGAATGCTTGGTCTTGGATTGGATGGAATAAATAATAAGAGATCTCCTGGAAAAAGATTGGATATCAATATGTACACTCAAGGCCATAAGCTAAAAAGAGTTAAAAAACTCCCTAAAACCCTAGATAAAGCTCTAAAACTTTTCAAAGAAAGTAAAGTAGCCAAGAATGCCTTTGGATCCAGTGTTGTCTCAAAATATATTAAACTCAAAAATAGGGAACTTAAAGAATACGATAAACAACCTGAAGGTCAAAAAAGTGAATGGTCTCGAAATAATGCGATTGATTGCTAATTAATAAAACCAATATATGACAATCTCTTTATCAGATATTGTAAACTTAAATGAATACCCAATTCATGATTTAAATTCAAAAATTTATAAAGAATTAACGGCGTATTGTAAGAATGAATTAGACACAATTGGATGTTGTGTACTTTCAAATTTTGTTCAACCTAATTCAATTAATAAGATGCTCAATGAAATTAATTCAAAACGAAGTCAGGTTTACTGGTCAGATGAAAGTCACAACCCTTATTTTACTAAAAAAGATTCTTCTTTCCCTAATAATCATCCAATTAATTCTTTTGGAGACCGGAACAATGGTTACCTAAATGGGGATCTCATACCAGAAGACTCGGACTTAAATATTTTATATCATAGAGAAGAATTAAAAGATTTAGTTTCCAATTGTTTGGATATCAAACCTTTATTCCATTGGGCTGATCCATTGGCAAAAAATGTCTACAATTGTATGGATCCTGGAAATTACTTCCCCTGGCACTTTGATAGTAATGAATTCACTTTAAGTATCCTAATTCAAAAAGCAGATGAGGGAGGTAACTTTGAATACGTTCCTAATCTCAGAAAGCCTAATGATGAAAATTTTGAAGGGGTTAAAAGAGTTCTAGATGGCGACAGAGAAAATGTTCGAGTTCTAGAATTAGAAGTTGGTGATCTTCAAATTTTTAAAGGTCGTTATTCTATGCACCGAGTAAGTAAAGTAGAAGGTAAAACGACAAGATATATTGCTCTCCCTACATATACTTTAGATGGATGGAGAGTTAATACCCCAGAACATGCAAGAGTTGTTTATGGAAAAGTTCTTCCAATACATTATGAAAGAAATGTAGAAAGAGCCGATAGTCTAAAAGATTAAATCAAAAAAGTTTTTCATTTCTTGCCATGAATGTTCATCTGCAGCTTGATCATAAAATAATCCTGAATTTCGATCATCAGCATTCGGATTGGTAAATGCATGTCCTACATTGCTATAAGCATGTATCTGCCAATTAGCACTTTTCGACTTTAGTTCTTCAGCAAGATCAATCATGTTTTTTGGTGTTGCCATGGGGTCTTCATAGCCATGTAGAATTAATATAGAGCTAGAAATCTTGGTTGTACTTTTTAGTGTTTTTCCTGGATTTGCAGTCGGCGCATCATATAAACCATGAAAACTAACAACTCCTTTAACATCTTCACCTGCCCTTGCTAGGTCTAATGCACATTTTCCTCCAAAACAGAAACCTATTGCTCCCGTTTTATTTTCGTCAACACGATCAAAACTCTTTAGTAAATTGAATGCATTGATCATTCTCTCCTGCAATAAAACACGGTCAGAATTAAACTCATTCATTAAAGCCATTGATTCTTGTGGGTTACTACCTCTTCTACCTGCTCCATACAAATCCATTGCAAAAGCAAAGTATCCTAGCTCTGCAAGTTTCTCAGATTTTTGTATATCAAACTCAGAGTGTCCGCCATATGCATGGCAAACTAAAATACCAGGTCGATGTGATGTTGATTCATCATCAAAACTAATCGTGCCTTGAAATTTTAATTCAGAATTAACATCTCCATAAGTTATTTGTTCAGTCTTGATCATGGTTATAAATTACCTTCATAAGAATCTATGTAAAGTTGTTTCATTTCGTCCAATGAAATATCTTTTGGGTTTGGTCCAGTTGAAGGATCTTTTAATGCCATAGGCGATAATAAATCAAAATTAAATTCTACATTCAAATCTTTTAATGTATGAGGGATCGACAGATCATTTCTTAGTTCTAGAACCCAATTCATAATTCCATCAAAAGTTTGATCCTTTAGCTCAATATATTTAGATAATAAGATTAATCTGTCTTCTATTACATCTTTATTGAACTTTAAAACATAAGGCATAAATATTGCATTGGATAGACCGTGATGAATATCATTTACTGCGTTGATTGGATGACTCAAAGAATGAATCGCTCCTAATCCTTTTTGAAAGGCAGTTGAACCCATTGATGAAGTAACTAACATTTTTGCTCGTGCAATTTTATTGGATGGATCCTTATATGCAGTAACTAAATAATCTTTAATATTTTTTATTCCTTCAACAGCAATGCCATCAGCCATTGGATGAAATCCTCTTGCACAGTAAGCCTCAAGGCAATGTGCGAATGCATCCATGCCAGTTGCCGCCGTCAAATGAGGAGGTAGCGTAAAAGTCAATTCAGGATCCAAAATTACTAAATCAGGCAATAGTGATGGGTGAAAAATTATTTTTTTCGTCAGATTTGTTTCATCTACAATTAATGAAGCTCTCCCAGTTTCAGATCCTGTGCCTGCAGTTGTTGGAATAGCAATAACTTTTGGAAGACTTTCTGTCACTGCCTTAGTCCAATTGTCCCCAACATCCTCAAAAAACCAAAGGTTTTCTGATTGAACAGACATAAATGCTATAGCTTTTCCTGCATCTAAAGAACTTCCTCCTCCAATTGCAATAACTCCATCATGAGATTCCGAACGAAATTTTTTAACTCCATCGCTAACATTCTTTCCAGTTGGATTCCCTTTTATCTCAGTAAAGATCGAATGAGAAATTGATTTATTATCTAATGCTTTTGAAATTTTCTTGAAACTATCATTTTCTGAAAATTGAGGATCCGTAACAATAAGAGGTTTAGTAATACCCATTTCCTTTAAAGCTGAGTCAATATCGGCAATACGATTAAAACCAAACCATATAGGAGTTGGATAATTCCAATTTGTTGAATTTATTTCTGACATTATTTTATTTCGTGACCTTCTCTTCTTGGTGTTGTATCAACAAGTTCAGCTGGAAATCCTTCAGCTCTTAAATTTGTTTCACAAGCTTCTTCTAAACGTTTAACAATCATAGATGACCATGCACGATCGCCAAAACGATTTCTTCCATCTTGAAAAATATCTTTGAGTAAAGGTGATATTTCTGCAGGTATTTTTTTATCTTTTGTTAGTTGGTCAAAAAGCCCAACGTCTTTGCATACCAGATCCATAGTAAAATTAATATTATAACTTCCATTCATAATAACTTGACTCTCAGTTTCGTGGACAAAACTATTACCTGAACTTATTTTAATACCTTTAAATACAGTAGGTAAATCAAGTCCTGATTTTTTACATACCATTAAAGCTTCGCCCAATGCTACCAAATGAGTAGATGCTAAATAATTGGTTACAACTTTTAAAATAGATGCACTGCCTAATTCTCCAACATGAAGTATCTCATGCCCTATAGCTTTTAGGGCTGGTAATGCCATTTCAAATGCCTCTCTTGACCCTCCTGCAAGTATTGCAATATTTCCTGTTGATGCTCTATGACAACCACCGGACACAGGTGCCTCAAGTGCAAATGCGCCTTTATTTAGAACAAGATCCGATAATCTACTCATTTCATTACTGTCAGTAGTACTCATTTCCACCCATAGTTTGCCCGCGGACAAACCTTGCAACAATCCTTCCTCACCTTCTAGAACCTCAGAGACTGCCTTTGGACTTGGCAAACAAGTTATGCAAATATTTGAAGAATCTGCGATTTCTTTTGGTGAATTAACCCACTTTGCTCCGGCGTCTTCTAATGGCTTCGCTGTTGAACGCTCCAAATCATAAATACTAATATCAAACCCTGTTTCAAGTAGGCTACTTGCCAACTTGAAGCCAACATTTCCTAAACCAATAAACCCTACTTTCATATTTTATTCCTTTCTAGATTTATAGTGTTGGCGGAGTCGATTGCTGCCTCATTCCAACAGCATGATAAGCAATAGCAAAAATAATTGCTGCTCCTCCAAACAAAGTAATTATTGATGGCACTTCGTTTATTCCAAAGATCGGCATCCAACACCACAAAACACCTCCTACTACTTCCAACAAAGAAAGAAGCATAAATTCTGCTGCTGGTAAGTATCTTGCTCCAATGCTAAGACAAATTAAACCTGTAGCAACTAATGTTCCATGAAACATACTAAGCAGCACATTTCTAAGAGGCATTGAAAACTCATCTCCAGAAATAACAATCATAATTACAGAAAATAGTGAACAAGTTATTCCTGCTATAATAATTGTAGTAAATTTTGGAGTTTCTGGTCGCCATCGTAAGCTTGCTGCAAAAATAGAAAATCCAATTGAACACAGCAGTCCAAACAACCAGCCAAGCAAAGTTCCTACCTGCCAATCATTATATGCCATTAAAAACATTCCAAACAATGAAATGAAACATGCAATTATTGTAGCTGATCTAACATGTTCTCGTAAAAAGATATAAGCAAGTAACCCTGAAAATAGTGGCTGAGTTCCAATCATGAATAAAGTTGTCGCAGCAGAAGTAAATGTCATCCCAAATATAAAAAAGATAAATGCAAATGCTAATCCTACACCACCAATTAAGCCTGATAGCCCTACTCTTCTAAAATTATGACGAAATGCCAGTCCTTCTTTGTATAATAAAAAAACTACTAGTACTGTTGCTACCATAATCCCTCTGCAGAACAGATAATGCCACTGATATATCTGTGCATCTATCATGTATCGAATGGTAGGCGCGCCAAAGCTCCATATTAAACCTGCTGCAAGAGCTAGGAAGAATCCAAGAAAATATTTATTGCTGGTATCAGAAGTCATAAGCTAAACAAAAAGAATATATAAATATTGGCCTTAATACACTATAAATGAAGACCATGAATTCGACTAAAGAACTAGGAAATTACGATAAAAAATTTGAAAAGGTGTTTAGTCTTTTTAAAAGCAACATAGAAAATGGAGAGGAAGTTGGTGCTTCATTTGCAGTCTTTCATGAAGGCAAACTAGTTATTGACTTGTATGGCGGGTATAGGGATAAGGATAAGACCAAGGCCTGGGATCAAGACACTATCGTTAATATCCATTCTACAAGTAAAGGGTTAGTAGCGATGATTATTGCTCACCTGATTGACAAAGGTCAAATTGACCTTGATGAAAATGTTGCAACTTATTGGCCAGAATTTGCACAGGCAGGAAAAGAAAATATTAAAGTTAGAACATTACTTTCACACCAAGCAGGACTATATGGATGGAAAGAAAAAATCGATGAGTTAGATTTTTATCGATGGGATTTTGTAGTTGACCTACTTGCTAAACAAGAACCATTTCATATTCCAGGACAAGAAATTTGTTACCACCCGAAAACAATTGGGTTTTTAGTTGGAGAGTTAATTAGAAGAGTTACGAAAAAGAGTGTTGGAAATTTCTTAAAAGAAAATCTTAGCGACCCTTTAGATGCAAAATGTTTTATAGGAACACCAGAAGAATATCATAATAATATTGCTGAATTAATTAGTTCTGAAAGTTTAAGAAAAGCTTTTAGTAATCCAGAACATGTTGATCAATATATGGTTAATGCATTCTTAAATCCTGCCAACCGAACCAAAACTTCTAATACTCGTGAATGGCGTCTTGCTGAAATTCCTGCAATGAATTGTCATGCTAATGCTAGATCAATTAGTAAAATTTATGACTTCTTTATGAATAGTAAAAATGATGAAAATAGTTTCATTAGTAAAGAAACTTTTGATTTGGTTACAAAAACAGAAATAAAAGGCAATGATAATGTTATGAAATCACCTATGCAGTGGAGCTGTACTGGTTATAGCGTTGGTGGAGGAAAATTATTTGGAAATAGTAGCAAAGCTTTTGGACATACAGGCTGGGGTGGTTCAGTCGCTTTTGGCGATCCAGAAAATAATCTCAGTTTTGCATATACAATGAACCTACTTACTGGTTCAATGTTAGGAGACCAGAGAGCATTAAAATTGGTAGAAGAAACTTATAATTGTTTATGAAATTAAATTTTAGAAGAAAGTTTTTCTATGGTGGTGGTGATTTTGCCGTCAACATTATGTGGCAGTTAACAGTCTTTTACTTGATGTTTTTTTACACAGATGTTTTTGGATTATCTCCTGCTAAAGCTGGATTAGTATTCTTCATCGCAAAAATATGGGATGCATTAACTGATCCCATAATGGGCTATATCGCAGACAATACTTCAAGTAGATGGGGGAAATTTAGACCTTATTTAATTTTTGCCTCATTGCCTGCGTTAGCAGCAATTGTTCTGTGTTTCACAGCTCCAGATCTATCCCAAACTGGGAAGTTTTACTGGGCTTTATGTACATACATATCATTTACTACTTTATACACAATAACTGCAATTCCATATGGATCTTTAATTCCTGTCATGACACAGGATATGAATGAAAGAACATCTTTAGCATCTTTTAGATATTTAGGTGGTAGCACAGGTTCAATAGTTGTTGCTGCACTTACACTTTGGTTGGTTTATAAATTCGAATCTCCAGCTACTGGTTTTCCAGTAGTAGTTGGAGCTTTTTCTATTGTTGCGGCTATTTTTTTCTTTCTTTGTTTTTTTCACACCGAAGAAACATATTCTAAAGTTTATGAAGAAAGAATAAGTATAAAAAGAAATTTAAGCATGATTGCTTCTAATTTTCCATTGCAGTTTGTAATTGTTGCAATATTTGGAACATGGATGGCTAACAATATTAAACAAGTAACAGTTATCTATTTTGTAAAATATAATCTTCAACTTGAACCATATTTTGGGCTCATTCTCTTATCTGTAATCTTACAAATCATGATGGGTGCTTTTCTGGCAAACTTAATTAAAAATAAACTTGAGAAAAAAAACATATATATTCTTGGAACAGCTTTGTATGTATTAGCTGACCTAACTATCTATTTTGTAATTGGTTATGAAAACTTCTGGTTATTAGCTCTTGTAGGCGTTCCTGCCTTCATTGGCTTTGGAATGGCAGGAGTGGCTGTATGGTCTATGATTGCAGATACAGTTGAGTATGGAGAATGGAAGTCAGGATTTAGAGCAGAAGGTGTAATAAATGCTTTCCATGTATGCATATTTAAATTAAGCATTGGGATCAGTGCATGGTTTGCTGGAATTATCTTAGAAAAAACAAACTATATTCCTAATGCAGAATCTCAAAGCATTGAAACTTTAGATGGTCTTTTTGCAATGGGCTACCTTTTCCCAGTTTTTGCAGGTTCGATTGCTATGATCATCCTCTATTTTCATAAGTATGATAGTCAATTTTATAATAAAATTTTCTCCGAATTATCTAATAAATAATTAATGAAATCTTCTTCTATTGGTAAAGCATTTGGTCGAGTCAATCTTCTTGGAGAACATTTAGATTACAATGGAGGTTGTGTATTACCTTTACAGATCGATAAGTCAGTAACTATAAAAATTGAACATAAATCAGATATAGAGGGAATATTAATTAAATCTAGAAACTATAAAGAAGAAATATCGATATCCAACTATTCAGAAAAACTTAACAACTGGGCAGACTTTATAATTGGCTCATGTGATTATTTTAAAAAATTTTATAAGACTGATATTTCCAATATTTCTGTAAATATAGAAAGCAATTTGCCTATAGGTATTGGCCTTTCATCTTCTGCAGCAACTTGTGTAAGTATGATAAGAGCTCTATCAAATTATTTTGAAATCAGTTTAGATCAATCAACAATGGTAAAAATTGCCCACTGTATAGAAAATGACTTTGTTGGTGTTGGTGGAGGGGTAATGGACCAATTTGTTTCGGTCTATGGGGAAACTGATAAAGCTCTTTTCTTAAACACTATGAATAATGACTATAAATTAATACCTCTCTTTGATGATTATAATTTTCAAATAATTGATAGTGGAATAAAAAGAATTTTAAGTGATAGTGCATTTAATGACCGAAAAAAGATGTGTAATCAATCAGCAGGAAAAATGGGAGTAAAATACTTATGTGATAAGGATAAGATTGATCAAAAAGACAAAGATTTACTATCAACTTCTGAATTAAAAGTGATCAGACACGTCATTGAAGAAAATATTAGATCAAAGAAAGGTTCAGAAGCACTTTTAAATAATGATCCAAAATTATTTGGAGAACTGATGACGCAGAGTCATAACTCACTTGCAAACGATTATGCTGTTTCACGTCCAGAACTTGATCAACTAGTTCAACTATGTAATGAATACGGAGCAATGGGAGCTAAGTTAACTGGTGCAGGTTTTGGTGGAGCAATTGTTACTCTTATAAAAAATGATTTGGTTGAAGGATTAAAAGAGTATATCTTTAAAAATTATTCAAACGCAAAATTTATCTAGATATGAAGCTAAATTTACCAAAAGATTTTATCTGGGGTACTGCAACTGCAGCACATCAAGTAGAAGGCAATAATACCAATTCGGATTTCTGGTTACTAGAAAATACTAAAAATACAGTGTTTGTAGAGCCGTCAGGAATTACTTGTGACCAATGGAATAGATACGAAGAAGATATAAAATTGATGGCTGATCATGCAATTCAATCATATCGATTATCTATCGAGTGGGCTCGCATTGAAACTTCTGAAGGAGAATTTTCTCAGGAAGCTATTGATCACTATAAAAAAGTTTTAGACTGCTGCCACAAATATAATTTAAAAACTTGTTTAACGTATCAGCACTTTACCTCACCTTTATGGTTTACTGCTAAAGGAGGTTGGGAAAGGGAAGATAATGTAGATCTCTTCGTAAGGTATGCTGAAAAAGTTTCTAAAGAACTTGGCGATCACATCGATATGGTATGTACAATAAATGAAGCCAATCTGACAGCTGGATTTGCACACTCATGGCCAAATTTTCCTAAAGAAGGTTTAAAATCAATTATGCCATTTATTAATGATGCAGCATTAACTTGTGAAACTAATCTTGAAAACTTTGGACCATTCTTCTTTGGTCACCCTTTTAAAGTCAGAGATTGTATGATGAAAGCACATACAAAATCTATGCCAGTAATTAAAAGTTATTTAAACAATAACCAAAAAGTAGGGATCACTTTATCTATCATGGATTACCAATGTGTCTCTGGTGGAGAAGAATTGCGAGATAAGGCTAATGCTGAGTCAGTAGATATATGTCTTGATCAGGTCAAAAATGATGATTTTATAGGGATACAGATGTATACAAGATTTATTTTTGGTCCAGAGGGAGTTATAGAGCTTAACAGAAATGACGAGAAAAAACTTATCATGGGATATGAATATTATCCAGAAGCATTAGAGAATGTTCTTCGATATGTATCCCAAAAAGTTAACTGTCCATTAATAGTAACTGAAAATGGCATAGGAACAGATAACGATGAGCAAAGAATTAAATTTATGACAACTGCTTTGGAAGGTCTTCAAAAATGCATTGATGATGGTTTAGATATTAAAGGATATTATTTATGGTCTTTTCTAGATAATTTTGAGTGGTTGTTTGGATACGGACCTAAATTTGGCTTAGTAGAAGTAGATCGGAATAGTTTAGAGAGAAAACCAAAGAATAGTTTAAAATATTACGAAAAAATTATTCGAAATTCTTCAACTTAAATCTCATCACTTTCAGCTTTAGATAGAATACACCCACCTATTAACCATTCCCCATCTTCTTGTTGTTCCATTAAATAATTAGCAGTTACAAATTCTCCATTTGGATCGACAAGATAAACCTTAAGTGTTGCTACCCCTTTGATTATTTCAACTGATCCTATTTTGATACTCTGAGGTCTATAGACAGCTTGATATCCACCGATAACCATTTTTCTAAAAACTTCAGGCGAACTAAACATTTTTTTGATTGTAGGGGATGCAAAAGAATAAGCTTTTTCAAAATCATCATTTTTAAAAGCTTCGAGTTGCTGATTTACAATAGATTTTATTTCATTTTCTTCATCTATAGTAATTGCAAATGAATTTCCTATAAAAATAAAAATTAATGCGAATAGTAGAAGTAAATAATGTGAATTATTTATTATGTTCTTAACTAATCTCATTCGTCTGAGTCAGCAAACATTTGTATCTTTCTAGCTTTTAGAATTAAAACTGCTATTGCAATAAGTAAGATAGCTCCACCTTCATATAGAAGCATACTAGGATCCATTGACTTACCTTGTAAAATAATAAGTCTAGCTATTGCAGTAATAGCAATAAAAAGTGGAATACTGATTCTAATCCTATTAAGTGTCCAATATTCCCTGATCATTTGTATAACTTCTAAATATATAAATAATAAAAGAAGATCTGCTAATTCAACGCTTAGCTCAGCATACATTTCGCTAATTTCATAACCAATCGCTATAATCGTAGCTATTGCAATGATTACAAGTACGACTTTTTCTAATAATTTAATTGAATCAATCATAAAATTTCAAATAATCCAGCGGCTCCCATTCCCCCGCCAACACACATTGTAACTACACCATATTTAGCTTTTCTTCTTTTACCTTCTATAAGTAAATGGCCAGTCATTCGTGATCCAGTCATTCCATATGGATGTCCAATTGAAATTGATCCTCCATTGACATTCAACTTTTCATTATCAATCCCAAGTTTATCTCTACAATATAGAACCTGAACAGCAAAAGCCTCATTTAATTCCCATAAATCAATGTCATCAACTTTTAAACCATGTTGTTCTAAAAGTTTAGGAACTGCAAAAACTGGTCCAATTCCCATTTCATCAGGCTCACATGCGGCAACAGATAATCCTCTAAAAATTCCCATTGGTTCAATATTTCTTTTTTCTGCTTCTTTGGCATCCATTAACAAACACGAGGATGCACCATCAGAAAGCTGACTAGCATTACCTGCAGTAATATATTTATCTGGTCCCATCACAGGTTGCAACCCAGCTAAACTTTCAATTGTAGTTTGAGGACGATTACATTCATCTTTATCAACAGTAACTTCTTGCTCAGAAACTTCTTTTGTTTCTTTATTCATAACGTCCATCTTTGTTGCTAGAGGAACAATTTCATCTTTAAACTTACCTTCAGTTTGTGCAGCAGCAGTTCTTTGCTGACTTTGTAAAGAATATTCATCTTGATACTCCCTGCTTACTTTATATCGATCAGCAACTACGTCAGCTGTATTGATCATGGGCATCCATAAGGCAGGGCAAATTTTTTGAAGCTCTGGCTCAATTAAATGTTTCATATTCATATTTTGTTGGGTCATCGAAATTGATTCAACTCCTCCACCTATTGCAACTTTAATTCCATCTACAATTATTCTCTGAGCTGCGACAGCTATCGATTGTAGGCCAGAAGAGCAAAATCTATTAATTGTTGTTCCAGGAACAGTGACTGGGCATCCACCAGCTATAGCAACATTTCTTCCAATATTGTGTCCTGTTGCACCCTCCGGTTGACCACAACCAAATATAACATCTTCAACTTCACCAGATTCGATACCTGCTCTTTCAATAACGTGCTTAACGGTGTGACCACCCATAGTAATACCATGGGTTTTATTAAATCCACCTCTCATTGCTTTTGCTAAACCAGTTCTTGCTGTAGATATAATTGCAGCTTCTCTCATATGAATTTTTCCTTTTAAAACATTAGATATATAGTTTTTAGTTGAAAAAAAAAGTTAATTTTTTAAATAATAATTAAAAGTTAATTCTATTAAATTTACATAAAAACTAACAATTTTTTAGTACATTATTCTTGACCCTAATCTCTTTGGAGTCTAATAATGCTGTCTTTTAGAACTTCTATGGATTCGATATGGTAATGTTAAAATCTGAAACTTCTACTCCAACATGGGTACCTGAAGGTTATCGTAAATTAGGCTGGCATGCAGGTTTTGATGTTCTGATCGGTCCTATGTATTATAAAAAAGATGAGTCAGGTGAATTTAAATTCATTTCAAAAATTTTAGATAAACACTTAAATGCTCACGGAATTGCTCATGGAGGATTTTCCATGTCTCTAACTGATATCTTCTTTGGAACTTTAGCCTTTGTATCATGTGGTAAAAAGCCTACTAGCACTGTTTCATTAAATTGTAATTTTGTAAGTCCAGGTTTACAGGATGATATTATTGAATGTGAGGCCAAAGTAACTAAAACTACTCGATCTTTAGTTTTTATTGATGGCAGTTTGATGTCTTCTGATAAAGTTATATTATCTGCATCTGGAATTTGGAAAATACTAAATCAATAATTCCTAAAGTACTGATCAAGAGATATATAAGTTTTCATATCTCTAATTTTATTTTCTGCCAACATTTTTTTTACCTCTTTTTTCGAATAAATAACTGTTTCTAAAATCTCATCTGGATCTGGTTTTGTATCAGATTTCTTAAAACATTCAGTAACGTAACTATAAACAACACAGCTATTATATGCCGGAGTAGGAAAATATTTTCCAACTAATTTCCATTTCTTTCCAAGATATCCTGTTTCCTCAATCAATTCCCTCTTTGCACAGGCCAATGGCCTTTCACCTTTATCAATCGTACCTGCAGGTACCTCTAATACAATGTCGTTAGCTCCATATCTATATTGTTTCAAAAGAACAATATAAGAATCATCTATAATAGGAACAATTGAAGTAATACCACTGTGTTCAATCAATTCCCTTGTTAACTTCTTACCATTAACCCACATTACTTCATCTAATTTAAGATTAAAAACTTTTCCTTTAATCGTTCTTTTAGTTTTGAGAAATTTGGCTTTTTTAAGTTTCATTTTTGAAACTCATTCATATTTATCATATTAACCTCTCTATGAAATTTTTTGATAAAATCAATTAAGTCTTTTGGAGAAATTGAAACAGTTGCAGTATTCACAAGTGGATGAAAATTTGCTATTTCAAATTTCAAGAAGGCCTCATCAAAAAAAAAATTAATTTTTCTTTGATCATCATTTATTAATCCAAATGGAGAAACAGACCCTGGCTCAATTCCCATTAATTCCTTTAGATATTTTGGTTTAGCAAATGAGAGTTTTTTTGAATTTAGAGCATCAGGTAACCGCTTTAAGTCTGCAGTTATATCTTCAATAAAAGTAATAAGAAAAAAATTTTCTTTTTGATCTTTAAGAAATAAATTTTTTGAATGACCTCCTTCAATTTTACCTCTCATTAACTTTGAATCTTCAACGGTAAAAAGTGGCTCATGCTCAGTTATAGAAAAATCAATACTTTCCTTTTTTAACATTTGCAGTAAATCAGGCTTAGTTTTCACTACTTTAACTTTTTCTTAAGCGTTTCTTTATATTGTGAATTGGGTATATTTTGGATTAGTGTACTAAATTGTTTTTTTGAAATCCATTTATTCTCTAAAGCCAATAATTCAATTGATCCTATTAATCTTTTTTTCTGACTTTGATATTTTGAGATAAAGTTAGAGGCTGTTAACATCTCTTCAGCATCTCCAGTGTCATACCATTTAACATCATTCTTAAGAGGAAAAACTTTTAATTCACCGTTATTTAAATAATTCTTATGAACATCAACAATTTCTAACTCTCCTCTATCAGAAGGTTTAAGTTCTTTTGAATATTGAACTGAATTTTTATCATAAAAATATAGCCCGGGAATTGTATCTTTGCTTTTAGGCTTATTTGGTTTTTCTGTTATAGACTTAATGATACCATTTCTATTGGTTTCAATAACTGCTGACTTAGTTGGGTTATTAGTTTTAACAGAAACTACAGCAGCTCCTGATTTTAATTTTTGAATTGACGATAAGGTTTTTTTAAACGTTTTGCCTACAAAAATATTGTCTGCCAGAGCCAGTATGAAAGGATCCTTTCCAATAAATCTAGATCCAACAATCATTGCATCAGGTATTCCAACTGGTTTTTTTTGAATTGCATAAAAAAATCTCATACCAAGCTGTGTACCATTTCCAAATAACTTTTTAAAAGATACTAAGTCTTCCTCTCTAGTAATAAATAAAACTTTCTTAACACCAGCATTCATCAAAGTTGATAATGCATAATAAATCATTGGCTTATCAAAAACAGGTAGGAAAGGCTTAGATATAATTTTAGTTGAGGGAGATAATCTTGTACCTTTACCTGCAGCAAGAATAATACCTTTTTTGTATCTCATATTTTACCCGAGATTAAAAATTAAATTGTTTTTGATAGTATATTATTTCTTATTAGATTTATGCTTTAAAAAGTTCTTATCCCTTAGATTTCTATATTCTGGCTTTTTCTTTTGCATTTTTGACATCATTGTTGTCATCACATCTTCTTTATGAAGCATGGCAGCATTCCACAAAGCTACATTTTCAAGACCTTCTTTAACTGAATGGTCACGGGAATAGTTTAAAACTTCTTTCGTCACCCACATAGCTAATGGCGTTTTAGAGGCAAGTTTTTCAGCAGTTTCAAAAGCACTCTTCAACATTTCCTCTTGATTTTCATGTAATGAACTAACAAGGCCAACTTCTTTTGCTCTGTCTGCAGAGACCTTTTCGCCCATCATAGTCCATTCTCTTGCAATTCCAGCTGGAATAATTTTTGGTAGCCTCTGAATAGTTCCTATATCTGCGGCAAGTCCTACATTAATTTCTTCTATTAAAAAAAATGCATCTTTTGTACATATTCTCATATCAGCTGCCGTTACTAAATCTATTCCTCCTCCTATACATCCTCCCTGAATAGCTGCAATAACTGGAAAACGTGCCGCTTCCAAACAACTGGCAGCATTTTGTAAATAATGTAACTGTTGTATAAAATACCCTCTGCTTCTACCAAGCTCATGTTTACTTTCATCTTCAACAACATCATCCTTAAACATATTTAAATCTATTCCTGATGAAAAATGTGGGCCAGTTGAAGATACAATTAAAGCTCTGATTTCTCCACTATCATCAAGTTCCTCAACTTCTTTTGGAAAGAGATTCCAAAAATCTTCATTCATTGAGTTTCTTTTTTCAGGTCTATTAAACCTAATATGAGCAATTGAATTATTTATTTCAACATCAAAAGGTTTTGACATATTTTTTTCTCGCTTTAAATAAATGATCTATATAGACTATATATATATTTAAAGCGCAGGAAAATACATAAAAAATGCCTATTAATTATGATGAAATAATGTCTCTTAAAAGTGAGAATATTGAGATTTCTTATACTGACAAAGATTCAATTCTTTATGGATTAGGCGTTGGATTGGGTAATGACCCTATGGATTTAGAAGAGCTAAAATATGTTTATGAGAATGGACAAATTGCTCTTCCTTCAATGGCAACAAACTTTCAATATCATTCATCATTACTGATGTCTGCAAAACTTAATTTTGTAATGGTGGTTCATGGCGAACAAAAACTTTCAATAATTAACCCTATACCTGTATCTGGAGATTTCCTTGCTGATATGAAAGTTTTAAATTGTTTTGATAAGGGTGCATCTAAAGGAGCAATTATAGATGTTGAAACTACAGTTAAATTAAAAAGTGATGGAACTGAAATTTGTAAACTAGTTAGTACTACATTTGCTAGAGGTGATGGAGGATTTGGTGGACCGGAATCACCATCCCAAGAAATCTTTGACCCAGAAGGATCACCAGATATGGTTGATGAAATTACTACTAAACCTGATCAAGCACTTATCTTCAGACTATCTGGGGATTACAATCCGTTACACTCTGATCCAAACTTTGCAAAAGCGGCAGGTTTTCCAAAGCCAATTCTTCATGGATTGTGCACTTATGGTGTTGCCTGTAGATCAATAGTTAAATCAGCTTGTGAGAATGATGTTAAAAAATTAAAAAGCTTTAATTGTAGATTTTCTTCACCTGTATTTCCTGGTGAAACAATTATTACTGAGATGTGGAAGAAAGAAAATGTAATTAATTTTCAATCAAAAGTGAAGGAAAGAGATAAAATAATATTAAAAAATGGAGTAAGTGAAATAGCATGATACCTAAAGTAGGAATAAGTGAGGGAAAAGATCCTTTATTTTATAATGATTCTCATCACGCTTGGAGAGAAGAAGTTAAAAAATTTGTCAGCAAAGAAATAGTTCCACATGTTGAAGAATGGGAAGAAGCTGGAGAGTTTCCAAGAGAATTATATAAGAAAGCAGCAGCTATTGGTCTCATGGGAATGGGCTATGATGAACAATATGGTGGAACAAAAGAAGGTATTGATATTTTTCATGGCATTGTAACTGCTGAAGAATTTGCTCAAGGTTGTGGGGGTGTAGCTGCAAGCTTACTATCTCATAACATTGCTATTCCATTAATCCAAGCACTTGGAACTGAAGAGCAGAAAGAAAAGTATATTCCACCGGTTGTAAAAGGTGAAAAAATTGCTGCACTTGGCATGACAGAGCCTTCGGGGGGATCAGACGTTGCTAGTTTAAAGACTAGGGCCGTAAGACAAGGAGATCATTTCATAATAAATGGTTCAAAAATGTATATTACAAGTGGAATGAGAGCAGATACTTTTGTTGTTGGCGTCAGAACTGGTGGAGAGGGAGCTTCAGGAATATCGGTATTTGTGATTGAAAAAGGTACACCGGGCTTTACTCAGACAC
The DNA here is from genome assembly GCA_902634045.1 of uncultured Pelagibacteraceae bacterium. Classification (GTDB taxonomy): domain Bacteria; phylum Pseudomonadota; class Alphaproteobacteria; order Pelagibacterales; family AG-422-B15; genus CACPJE01. The sequence goes on along the minus strand of CACPJE010000001.1, from coordinate 26,242 downwards.
CTCTTAAAAAAATGGGCTGGCTCAGCTCTGATACTGCTGTGCTTTACTTTGATGATTGTAAAGTACCAGTTGAAAACTTAATTGGTGGTGAAAATAGTGGATGGATTGGAGTTATGAGTAACTTCAGTCAAGAAAGACTCGGGATGGCTGCAGGAATGAATGCCTACTCTCAAATATGCATTGATGAAGCATTAACATGGGCCAGAGATAGAAAAACATTTGGAAAACCATTGATTGATAATCAAGTGATCAAACATAAGCTTGTTGAAATGACAAGACTTGTTAGGACTTCTAAGGCTTGGACTGAACTTTTATCTTGGAGAGTAATGAATGGTGAAAGTCCAATAGCAGATCTTGCAATGCTTAAAGTGCATGCAAGTAAGGCGATGGAATTATGCGCAAGAGAAGCAATGCAAATATTGGGTGGTGCTGGGTATATAAGAGCTAACAGTGGACCTGGAAGGGTTGAAAGGATTTATAGGGAAGTCAGAGTGAATGCCATTGGTGGTGGTTCTGAAGAGATAATGTATGACTTAGCTGCAAGACAGTTAGGATATAAATCTTAATTAAAACTCAGCTACTTCCATATCCATCATTGAAGATTTTCCAGCTTGTACTTTTTTGGAATACATAAATAGCTCAGGCATTACTTTTTCCATAAAGTACTTGCCCGTTTTAATTTTATTTTTATGAATTGGCTCATTCTTACCAATAGAAAATTTTGCCATCCTTGCCCACATATATGTCATTGAAGTAAGAGCAAGTAAGTTTAAATAGTCTGAAGCAGAAGCGAGTGCATTTTCAGGATCTTTTAATCCATTTTGCATTAACCACATAGTTGAAGCCATAACTTCTTTAAAAGAATCTTCTAATGGTTTCATAAAATCCTTTAAATCTTCATTGTCTTTATTCTCATTTATAAAATCTTGAATTTCTTTTTGAAGATTCTGCAATAACCGACCTTGATGCATTGACAATTTTCTACCTACTAAATCAAGTGCTTGTATGCCATTAGTTCCCTCATAGATTAATGTAATTCTAACGTCCCTTAAATATTGCTCTAAAGGGTATTCCTTAGTAAATCCACTTCCACCAAGAATTTGCAAAGACTCTGAACAATTTAAAAAACCTCTTTCGGTGCAATAAGATTTGATGATGGGAGTCATTAGAGCGGCAAAATCATCAGCTGATTGCCTGGCATCTTCATCTGGATGATCTTCAGCAACATCAATTTTCATTGCTGTATAAATACATAAAGCTCTCATTGCCTCAGTAGTAGATTTAACATTCATCAACATTCTTCTTACATCTGGGTGAACAATAATATTATCAGCCTTGCTACTACTATCTTGTTTCTCTTTAACTACAGATCTCATCTGTCTTCTATCTTTTGCAAACTCTAAGGCATTCTGATAGGAAATTTCAGACATTGCTATTCCTTGTAATCCAACCTTAAGCCTTGCGTCATTCATCATAAGAAACATAGCTTCCATTCCTTTATTTTTTTCCCCAACGAGCCAGCCTCTTGCATCTTCAAGATTCATCACACAAGTGGGAGATGAATTAATTCCTAGTTTATGCTCTAGCCCACCACAAAAAATAGTATTACGAGAATTATCCTCTAACCTTTTTGGTACAAGAAATAAACTTATACCCTTAATACCTTCAGGTGCATCAGGAAGCCTAGCGAGTACAAGATGGATAATATTTTCAGTTAAATCGTGCTCACCAAACGAGATCCATATTTTTTGACCGTTCAAAATATAATGATCGTCTACAGGTGTTGCAGAGGATTTAATTAATCCTAAATCTGTTCCACATTGAGGCTCCGTTAAACACATGGTACCCATCCACTCACCTGAAATCATTTTAGGCAGATAGGCTTCTTTGAGCTTGTCATCAGCTTTCTTTAGAATAGTCTTCATGGCTCCATGGCTTAGACCTGGACCCATATAGAAAGCCATATTAGAGGCTATACCAATCTCACCTGATAGTATTGCTGTGGTAAAAGGAGCCCCACCACCGCCATATTTTAATGGCATAGTTGCGCCAACATATCCTGAGTCTCTTACTATTTGATATAATGATTTGTAGCTATCAGGTGTCTGAACCTCGGGACCTTCTTTGCCGTCTGTTATGTATTTGAGACCTTCTCTATCTCCAATTTTGTTGCTAGATAAAGCTTCTTGCTCATTTAAACGTCCTATTTCGCTAACAATACTCATTAAAGTTTCAGAATCATAATCCTTAAACTTATCTATATCTGAGACTACTGAGTCATAAGCCAACATCTCGAGGTTATATTTAAAATCTTCAATAGGTGCTTTATAAACCATATCTGCTAGTAATTTTTTATTAGTATAGTATATAAGTATATATATATTATATATTTCAAGGTTAAAAATTATATAAATCTTTGTCTAAAATACGAACAAACTCTTGTCTTGGAACCCAATTCTGTCTAGGAACAAAGTGTGTGTTTAGAATAATTTTATGAGTATCTATCTGCCAATTGCAGAACTATCGGTAAATTTATTTGTCTTACTTTCACTTGGAGGTGCCGTTGGTTTCCTATCAGGCATGTTTGGACTTGGTGGAGGTTTTCTTATGACTCCACTTCTTATCTTCATGGGAATACCAACAAATGTAGCAGTAGCAACTTCTGCCAACCAAATAGTTGCATCATCTATTTCTGGGACAATTGGTCATTGGAGACAAGGACTTGTTGATTTCAAGATGGGAGGGGTTCTATTAATTGGTTCTGTATTAGGATCTATTTTAGGTATTTGGATTTTTCAAACTCTAGTTTCAACTGGTCAAATTGAAACAGTAATATCGATACTTTATTTTGTTCTGCTATTTTCAATTGGCACTTTAATGCTAATAGAAAGCTCTCAAGTTATTCGAGATAGAATAAGAAAAAAAACAGTTAAGAAAAAAATTCACTATCATAATTGGGCTCATAAACTACCTTTTAAAGTTAGGTTTTATAAATCTAAGTTATACATCAGCATCATCCCACCAATCATTATTGGTTTTTTTATTGGTATACTTTCTGCCGTGATGGGAATAGGAGGATCTTTTATTCTTATTCCTGCGATGATCTACTTTCTAGGAATGCCAACTTCTAAAGTCATTGGGACATCTTTATTCCAAATTATTTTTATAACCGCTATTATTACTTTACTTCATACAACAACAACTTTTGCGGTAGATGCAATTCTTGCCTTTTTTTTAATAATATCTTCTGTAATAGGTGCGCAAGTAGGTGTACTAGCTGCGAACAAATTAAGAGGAGAGGAGATTAGGGCTTTGTTAGCTGTAATAGTATTAGTAGTTGCAGTAAAAATCGCACTAGATCTTCTTGTACCTCCTGAAGAGTTGTTTAATTTGTCAGTTTTGAGAGTAATTTTTTAATGATTCTTAGGACTTATTTATTATCTATTACTCTATTTTTAGCAATAAGCCTTAATGCATCAGCGTTAGTAATTGGTTCAGATGAAGAAGAGATTCTGATAGACGCTAATTTTTCCGGACAAGATCTTATGGTCTTTGGGGCTTTTTATGCTGACCCTTCCCAACCAAGAGATGAAAAAGGAGATTTACTTATTGAAGTTGTTGGTCCTTCAGAGGATATTATTTTAAGAAAAAAGAAACCCTTCCTCGGATTTTGGCTTAACGCCTATCAAGTAGAGTTTAGAGATGTTCCTGGTTTCTATTATCTATCAAGCACATCTAAAATAGATAATAAGTTTCTTGATAAAAATAGTATTGGCATTCTAAAAGCCAAAAGATCATCTGAAATTGATTGGAGCTCTCTAACAATTAATTGGGGAGAAATAAATTCTGAAAGCGATAAAAGTGAATTTTATGAAGCTTTAATTAGAACTAAGACTTCAGAAAATCTTTATAAAGAAACTCAAAATGAAATTGAATTAATTGATGGTAATTTGTTTAAAACGAGAATTCATATTCCTAATACTGTTCCTGTTGGTAAGTATGACGTGAATGTTTACCTAATCATTGATGAAAAAATAAATAAAGAATATTCTTATAACTTTACTGTAACTAGAATTGGCATAGAAGAAGCAATTTACAATTTAGCTTTTGACTTCCCCTTAATATATGGATTAATTTCATTAACAATTGCAGTAATTACTGGATGGAGTGGAGCTGAGTTATTCAGAAGGTTTAGAAAAAAATAAATGGAGGGAATATCTTATTTCTATGTTTTATTAGCAGGTTTGCTTAGTTTCTTGTCTCCCTGTGTTTTGCCAATTGTACCTGGATATCTATGCTTTATAGCGGGAACATCTCTTGATAAAGCATTGGATGAACAAGAAATATTTAAAGTCAATATACTTAGGTATTCAGTAAGTTTTGTATTAGGTTTTTCAACTGTTTTTGTTGTTATGGGAGCATCTGCAACATACTTAAGTGGTTTATTATATGAGTACTTTGATTACTTAAGAATAATTGGTGGAACAATAATCATTGTATTTGGAATTCATTTTACTCAATTAATACAATTGCCTTTTTTAAACTCTGATACCAGAGTACAAATAAATAATTATAAGCCTGGACTGATTGGATCATTTGTAGTCGGTCTATCCTTTGCTTTTGGATGGACACCTTGTATTGGGCCAATTTTAGGAAGTGTCTTATCAGTGGCTGCAACATCTGAAAGCGTATCTGAAGGTACATTCCTACTAGTACTTTATTCTGCAGGCCTAGGAATTCCATTTATACTTGCTGCTTATGGAATAGGTAGTTTTCTTAAGTTCTTATCAAAAATTAGAAAATATATTAGAACAATAGAAATCTTCACTGGGGTCTTGCTAATTCTTTTTGGAGTCCTTATTCTTACTAATCGTATTCAAGAATTGGCATTCTTTTTTATTAAATATTTACCATTTTTAACACAGTTTGGATAAGGAGTTTTTATGTTTCAAGCAGATCTTTTTAAAGAAAAAAAAATCTTAGTTACAGGGGGAGGTACTGGACTCGGAAAAGCTATGGCATCAAGGTATCTTCAATTAGGGGCAGATGTATACATATGTGGAAGAAGAAAAAGTGTTCTTGATGAATGTGCTGATGAAATGATGAAAGAACACGGAGGTAGTGTTAAAACAATCTCATGTGATATTAAAGTTCCTGAAGCGATAGAGGATATGGTTAATGAAATATGGTCAGACGGACCTCTCTCTGGCTTAGTAAATAACGCAGCTGGAAATTTTATTTCACGTACAGAAGATCTGTCTCCAAGAGCTTTTAATGCAATTTCAAATATTGTTTTTAATGGAACATTTTATACTACAAATATTGTTGGAAAACGTTGGCTTAAAGAAAAAATTAAAGGAAGTATAATTTCAATTCTAACAACATGGGTATATAGCAGTGGACCTTTTACTGTTCCATCTGCAATGTCTAAATCTGGTTTAGCTACAATGACAAAATCTCTAGCTGCTGAGTGGGGAAATCGAGGAATCCGATTGAACGCTATCGCACCGGGCCCTTTTCCTACTAAAGGCGCATGGGAAAGACTAGCGCCAGGAGATACAAGCAAAGGCATGATGGAGTCCATACCTATGAAGAGAACTGGAGAACTTGATGAGTTAGCAAATCTAGCTGCCTTTTTAATGGCAGATGGATGTGAATATTTAACTGGAGAAATTGTAACAATTGATGGAGGGCAATGGTTAAATCATGCAGGTAATTTCTATGATATGCTCAAAAATGTTTCAGATGATGAATGGGAGCAGTTAAGAAGTATGATCAAATCATCGAATGAGTCCGATAAAGCAAAGAGATCAGTCTAAAAAAGTATCTCTGAACATTCGCTTACTCAAGAACCTTATAAGTGAAGGACATAAGTTCATAAAAAATGAGGCAAATTTACCTTCAAAACCTAATGGGTTGTGAATTTTTTTATTGCTATATGATTGCCAAACTGAAGTGGCAACTTCTTCTACAGGATAGATCTTGGTTCTTTCATTGACAAAATCCCTATCCCATGGACTCTCCATGTTTTCTGACACTTTAGTTGCATTAAGAATTGGGGTTTCTGTAAACCATGGATTTATTTCAGAAACTCTTACATTGTAACGCTCAAACTCAATCCGTAGTGACTCAGTTAGTCCTCTAACCGCAAATTTTGTTGCTCCATAGACTGAGATACCTGGCGCAGGAACTAATCCTGCTATAGAACAAGTATTTAATAAAACACTATTGTTGGTATTCTTTAATAAGTTCAACATGATTAAACATCCATTTACAACACCTTTAAAATTTACATCAATTATTTTATTCATTTCTTCTATAGGAACATCTTCAAATTTCCCTGCAAAGTTAGCAATACCAGCATTATTAAAAAAAAGATCGCATTTGCCTCCAGAAAAATTTGAGAAATTTTCTTCTGCTGATTTCCATTCTTCAATGTTTGTTACATCTAATTTTTGATACATACAAGTATTGTGACCTATTTCTTTAGCAACAGACTCCAGACCCTCTTGATTAATATCAAACAGTCCAACATTCCAACCCTTTTTTGCAAACAAGATTGCCGTAGCTCTACCAATCCCTGAAGCTGCACCAGTAATGAAAATACTTTTCTTCAATTTAAAGTCCTTTTAAAAATAATTTAGTCGCAAATTCTGCTGTATCTTTGTGAGTAATATCTTGCCTTGATAACATTTCATCACCAAGACTAGTTGCTACCGCAATAACAGACGTAACCATAAATGAAATATCATTATTTGGAAACTTTGTTTTTTTTGAAAGATGCAATACAAATTTAAGTAAATTATCATAAAAGATTTTATACTCTTTTGATTTTGTACTTAACCATTTTAAATCAAGAAGATATTTTTTATTATTCTTAATAAATAAATGATGTTGTTCTTGATTTGATATCCAATTAAACCAACTGTTAAATGCTATCTGAACCGCCTCTTCAAAAGTGTTTGATTTTTCAATTTCTTTGAGGAAATACCCACTAAAATCAGATACAATCCGCTCATTTATTGCCTTAAATACACTTAATTTATCAGGAAAATAGTTGTAAAAAGTTCCCGCTCCAAGATTGGTGGAACCTATAATCTCTCGGACACTTGAGTTATCATACCCTTTTTTTGCAAATACTTCATGTGCAGCATTTATAATAACCTCACGATTTTGTTTTTTTTTGATTTGCCTAGTTCTTTTTTCAAATGGCAAGTTTTCAATATTTGTCATCTTATTTCTATGCCTATTGCTTCTTTAATATTAGTAAAACCATCTTTCCTTAAATATGAAGACAAGTCTTTATTAATTTGATTTATAAAGCCAAGATTATTAAATGTTAGAGATGAATAAAGTTGAACTAATGAAGCGCCAATCTTAATCTTTTCATATGCGTCTTTAGCACTACTTATGCCACCAACTCCAATTAAAGTGACTTCTCCTTGAGTCTCCTTTGATATGAATCTTAAAATTTTATTAGATTTCTCCTTAATAGGTGCTCCAGATAATCCACCCTCTTCATTTTTAAAATCACTCTTAAGAAACTCAGGACGTGAGAGTGTAGTATTAGCAACTATTAAACCATCTATTTTATTTTTTTGAATAATATTAATTATTTTACTATATTCTTCCTTAGTGCAATCAGGATCAACTTTTAAAACTATTTTTTTATGACTTCCTTTTGATTCTCTCAGTGAGTTAATCTCATAAGTTAAAACACTTAAATCCTCTGTTCTTTGGATACTTCTTAAATTCTTAGTATTTGGCGACGAAACATTTAAGGTAACATAATCGGCATATTCATATACTGAATTAAAAAGATTCAAGTAATCATCAATAAAATTATTAGATTCTTTGTTTGGGCCAATATTTACTCCTGCGATGCCTAAATTAAAGTTTCTTTGATTAAAATTTTTCGAAAACTGATCAATTCCACAATTATTAAATCCAAGACGATTAATAATTCCTTTATCTTCCTTGAGCCTAAATATCCGAGGTTTAGTGTTACCATATTGTGCAACAGGAGTAACAGTTCCACATTCAACGAAACCAAATCCTATTTTAAATAAAGAGTCTATTACCTCTGCATTTTTATCATATCCAGCAGCGAGTCCAATAGGATTTGCGAAATTTAAATTACCAAAGTTAGTATTTAGTATTTCACTTTTATAATTTTTTTCCAAGAACCCACTAAGGTATTTAAGTGAAAGAATAGAGATATGATGTGAAGTTTCAGGATTAAGATTTCTTAAAAAATTAAGAAATATATTTTTCATTTTAATTTTTACTACCTATTTTCTCATTTATTAGATCAATTGTCTTATCAACCCCATATATGGCAACAAAGGTGCCAAAACGAGGTCCATCGTCTTTTCCAAACAATACTTGATATATAAGCCTAAACCAATCTCTCAAGTTTTCAAATTTATGATTTTTTCCAATCTGATAAATCTCAGTTTGAATAGTCTCTGCATCAGCATCTTGAGGCAATCTTTTTAAACTTTCTATCAAATCATTAAATATAACCATTTCATCTTTGTTAGGATTTTTGTATTTAACCTTGTCTGAAATGATATCTTTATTGTACTTGATGACCCCCTTAATTAATTTATTGATAAAATTTATGCTCTGATTATTTATATCAACTTTATATTTCCTAATAAAATCGAGTATAATTTTTGGATCTTCTTTGCCACTAGCTGATACTAAATTTAAGATTAAATTATATGAAATAGGGATACTGCCAATATCATTTTTGCCATTGAAAATATGCCATATTGGGTTTTCTGTGCGTTCTTCCAATGATTGATTTTCAAATTTATTCGCATGGGATAAAAATTCATCGGTTGATTTTGGAATGACTTCAAAAAATAATTTTTTTGCTCTACGCGGATTTTGATACATAAAATAGCTTAATGTTTCTTCAGGCGCATATGACAACCATTCGTCTATAGTAAGTCCGTTTCCCTTTGATTTAGAAATTTTTTCTCCATTTTGATCCAAGAATAGTTCATAAAAGAAATTTTCTGGGGGCTTACCACCAAGGGCTTTGCAAATTTTTGAGGATAGTTGGAATGTTGGAATTAGATCTTTACCATACATCTCATAATCAATATTGAGTGCAATCCATCTCATAGCCCAATCGACTTTCCATTGAAGCTTACAATTTCCTCCTGTTACTAAAGTCTCATATTCTTTATTGTTACTTTCGTAAAGTATAGATTTATTATTTTTATCTATATTTTTAATTTCAACTTCAAGAACTTTTCCTGTATCTGGACAAACAGGTAAAAAGGGACTATAAGTTTTTTTCCTTTCTTCACCTAGAGTTGGTAAAACTATTCCTTTTACCTCATCATAATTTTCCAATACATTTATAATTTGTTCATCAAAAAAACCAGACTTGTAAAGATCTGTTGCACTTTTAAAACTATATATGAAACCAAATCGATCCAAAAATTCTTTTAACATATTATTATTATGTTCCCCAAAACTTTGATAGGTACCAAAAGGATCTGGGATAGCTGTAAGAGGCTTATTAAGATTGGTTTCTAAGATATCTTGATTAGGAACATTATCTGGCACTTTTCTGAGTCCATCCATATCATCAGAAAATGCGATAAGATTTACTTTAAAATCTGAAATAGATTTAATGGCATTCACTATCATTGTGGTTCTAGCAACTTCTCCGAATGTTCCTATGTGAGGTAATCCACTTGGTCCATAACCGGTTTGAAGGTTAATAATTTTTTTATTAGCTTTCTTAGCATTACTAATAATTCTTGATGCCTCAACAAACGGCCATGACTTTGAAGATTGTGAAATAGACTCTAATTCATTCATTTATGTTACATTACCATAAAAATACTCTCAGTTTGTTAAAAAATCCTAATTTTAGGCTAATTTATCAATATGAATCAAATTAATTAATAGCAATATATAATTACTATATATAAATCCAAGTTTTTGATATAGAACACTGTTTTTAGAATTTATGAAAAAAGATAAAAAACCATCAAGATCAGAAGCTGAAGCAGCTGTGAAGACTTTGCTTGCTTGGGCAGGTGAAGATGTAAAAAGAGAAGGGCTTAAAGATACTCCAAAAAGGGTAGTTAAAGCATATGAAGATTGGTTTTCAGGATATAATGAAGATCCTAAAGAGGTTTTAAAGAAAACTTTTTCTGAATTAGATGGCTATGATGAAATTATTATGCTTCGAGATATAAGAATTGAGTCTCATTGTGAGCATCATATTGCTCCATTTATTGGAAGTGCTCATGTAGCATATTTACCCAAAAAACGAGTTGTAGGAATTAGTAAGCTTGCACGAATTACAAGAATATTTTCAAAAAGAATGCAAGTACAAGAAAAATTAACTGCGCAAATAGCAAATTGTATTCAAGAAGTTTTAAGTCCAAGAGGTGTTGCTGTTGTTATTGAAGCTCAACATCAATGTATGACAACAAGAGGAATTAATGCACCGGGTATATCAATGGTAACAAGTCAATTACTTGGAAAGTTTAGAACTGATGCATCAACCAGAAGAGAATTTTATAGTATGATCAATCAAGGATCTATTCTTAAAAAAAGCTAATTTAATCCTAAATTATGATTAATTTTAAGGTAATACTAAATGTATTGGGTATTCTATTATTAGCATTAAGTGCATTAATGCTTTTTCCTCTAATTGCTGATGTAATAAAAAATAATTCTACATGGATGTCATTTGCTATCAGTCTAGGAATTACGGCATCAGTTGGAATAACTCTAATCCTCTCTACTCGAGATGAAATGGATAAAAAATTAATCATGCAAGATGCTTTTTTACTAACAACATTATCTTGGGTATTTGTATGTTTTTTTGGCTCTCTTCCCTTTTATCTGTCAGATATAAATTTTTCTTTTACTGATTCTATATTTGAATCAATGTCAGGAGTAACTACTACAGGATCAACAATTATTAATAATGTAGAATCTATGCCTCATGGAATTTTAATTTGGCGAGCTTTACTGCAATGGTTAGGTGGCGTTGGAATAATTGTCATGGCATTAAGCATTCTTCCAGTGCTTCAAGTTGGCGGGATGCAAGTTTTTAGAACTGAATCTTCTGATACTACAGAAAAAATTCTACCTAGAACGACTCAAATTGCTTCTGCAGTAATTATAATCTACCTAGTTCTAACTTTTGCTTGTTTTTTTTCTTATTGGGCATTTGGAATGAGTTTTTTTGACGCTCTTATTCATTCTATGACAACTATAGCTACTGGTGGATTCTCATCAAAAAATGAATCTCTTGCTTCCTTCAATATCAATAGCATTGAATATATAGCATGCTTATTCATGATAATAGGAAGTCTTCCTATTCTCATTTATTTAGAAGTGTGGAATGGAAAATTTAAGAAAGTGGTTAATGATACCCAAATATCAACTTTTATTTATTTATTACTTGCATGCTCAATAATTGTAATCTTTTATCTATGGTTTAATGATATTAAAGATATTGAAGAATCAATTAGACTCGGACTCTTTAATGTTATTTCTATCATTACCGGCACAGGATATACCACAGATAACTTTAATTTATGGGGCCCATTCCCAATATATTTATTATTCTTTGGAATGTTTATAGGTGGTTGTGCTGGTTCAACAACTTGTGGAATAAAAATATTTAGATTTCAAATACTGTTTGCAACGTTAAAAAATCAGATACAAAAATTATTACATCCTCATGGAGTATTTGTGCCACATTATAATCATAAGAAACTTGAAGATGAAGTAATCGCCTCAGTAATGGGATTCTTTTTCGTATTTATACTTAGCTTTATTGTTATTACTCTTTTATTATCAACTACTGAACTGGACTTTGTTACTTCTCTATCTGCTGCGGCGACTTCTCTAGCTAATGTTGGGCCAGGTCTCGGAAATACAATTGGACCAGAAAATAGCTTTGCGGATATATCAATTGCGGCTAAGTGGATATTAATATTTTCAATGCTATTAGGTAGACTAGAATTATTGACTGTATTAGTAATATTTTTGCCAGCCTTCTGGAAAAATTAATTAAAACACTCAATTAAAATCTGCTTTTGAATATGAAGTCTGTTTTCAGCCTCTTGCCAAACCCTTGATGATGGACCATCAATTACTTTTGCCTCAACCTCTTGATTACGATTAGCAGGCAAGCAGTGCATGAATAAACACTCTGATGGAGCCATCTCCATTATAGATTGTGAAACTGTAAACTTCTTAAGCTCTTGCAGCTCTTCTTTATCAACCTTCTCTCCCATTGACTCCCATGTGTCAGTAATAATTACATCTGCTTTACCTAAAATATCTTTAGATGTATCAGAAACAAATATATCGTTATTAAAATTAATATTATGAAGTTTGCATTTTTCTTCATACTTCCGCTGTAAAGACTCTGGACAACAGATTGTAAGAGAAAATCCCAATTTTTTATTGTATGCCTCTATCCATGAATGAGCTACATTTGTTATAGGACCTATCCAAACTAAATCCAAATGATCTAAACTCTTCTTTTCTTCTTTAATAGTCATTAAATCTGCCATAACTTGACAAGGGTGAGATATATTTGATAGACCATTAATTATAGGAATTGATGAGTTTCTAGCCATTTCAACAATATTTTTATGATTGTTTACTCTGACAACTAATGCATCAACATACAATGCAATAGTTTTTGATGTATCAGATAAGCTCTCATTGCCAGCACCTAAATGGATATCACCAATGTCTAATACAATTGATGACCCCCCTAATTGCCTTATAGCAACATCAAATGAAAGCCTAGTTCGTGTTGATCTCTTCTCAAAAATCATAGCAAGAACTTTACCTGAAGCAATAGAACTAAGATGACTACTTTTTTTCTTTAGTCTTATGGCATCATCGATGCATTTTAAAATCTCCTCTTTGGAGAAATCGTTAATTTCAATAAAATGTTTCATTTTTTAGAAACTTTCACAAGTAGATCTAATCTTTTCAAGGCCTTCGTTGCTCTCTTTAAGACTTAAAATAAGTGGTGGCATTAACCTCACTACATTATCGGATGCTTTAACTGATAATAATTTGTTTCTTCTAGCATTTTCTACAAAATCAGTATTTTGAACCTTACATTTTATACCCAGCATTAATCCTTTGCCCCTAACTAACTCTATAACATTAGGAAAGTCTTTTTGAATCAATTGAAGTCCAGCTAGTAAATTTTTTGAAACGTCTTTAACATTATTAAAAAAATTTTCTTCAAGCATAACATCGAGAACAGCATTTCCTACAGCTGATGCAAGGGGGTTACCTCCATAAGTAGATCCATGAGAGCCAAAATCCATTGTAGATCCAACTCTTTTAGAAGTTAAGCAAACACCAAGTGGGAAACCATTTCCGATTGCTTTTGCAACAGTCATTACATCAGGAACTATATCAGACCACTCGTGAGCAAACATCTTTCCAGTTCTTCCTACTCCACATTGAACCTCATCAAAAATTAACAAAGTATCATTTTCATCACAGATTTTTCTTACACCTTTTAAACATTCAGAGGGAACTTCTCTTATCCCACCCTCTCCTTGAAGAGGTTCAATAATTATTGCAGCAGTATTTTCATTTATTTCTTTTTTTAGAATCTCATGATTGCCAAATTCAATGTGCTTAAATCCATTTACAGAAGTATTAAAACTTTCAAGTTTATCTGGCCCACCCGCAGCAAGAGATCCAATGGTTCTTCCATGAAAGGAACCTTCAAAAGTGATTATTTCATTTTTTGTCTTTGAATTATTTCGTTTGTTAAAATATCTTCTAGCGATTTTAATACTTGCTTCAACAGCTTCTGTTCCGGAGTTACAAAAGAAAGCATAATCAGCAAATGAAATCTCACATAATCTTTTAGCAAGCTTTTCTTGCTGAGGAATTTGATAAATATTTGACACATGCCATAATTTTTCAGATTGTTCTAGTAACTTATTATTTAAGTATTCATGAGAATAGCCAAGGGAATTGACGGCAATGCCTGAACCAAAATCTAAATATTCATTTCCATCAAGACTATATAAATAGCAGCCTTTGCCATGAGTAAATTCTAGATTTGATCTAGGATAAGTTGGTAATATATTTGTCATCTTAACTTCTTAACTTATATCCACTCTTAAGAATAAAATATGAAGTAATTAATAAAAAAATAAATAATGTGAATATCACTGAAAAAGAAACAACTAAAGATGCATCGCTAGCTCCAATAAAACCATATCTAAATCCATCAATCATATAAAAGAAAGGATTAATTAAACTAACTTGCTGAATTATTTCTGGTAAAACAGAAATTGAGTAAAATGTACCTGATAAAAATGACAATGGTACGATAACGAAATTACCCACGGTTCCTAAGTGATCCCATTTTTCAGCCCATATTCCACTAATAAATCCTACTAAAGACATAATTGCTGAAGCAAAGACAGAAAAAAACAAGATTACCCATAAACTATGTATCTGAAAATCAATGAATGGAACCATTACTGCTGCAGTTGCAATCGCTACAATTACTCCTCTTGTAATTCCTGCAAGAGTGAAGGCTGCAACTATCTCAAAGTCTAGCAATGGTGGCATTAACAAATCCACAATGTTTCCCTGAACTTTTGACATCAGTATAGAAGATGAGTTATTCATAAAAGCGTTCTGAATAATTGTCATCATAACTAACCCGGGAAATAAAAATCCTTTAAAGCTTTCTAATGGATAATTAGTTTTAGCTGAGCCTATTGCAGTAGTAAAAATAACCATGAATAGCAGGCCAGTCGCTGCTGGAGCTGCAATTGTTTGCAAGGGGATTTTAGTAAACCTTTGAACTTCTTTTTTATATAAAGTAATAAAACTAATTAATGACTTATTCATTGTTGTCTATTTAATTAATTTCTAAAAAAAGTCATTAATTAATAACTTCCTAATTAGCTTCTACTTCACTGATAAATATACCTATTTTGTTTTTATAATATAAATAGCTAAAATTCATCACTATATTTGGTATATTTTTATTGATAACCCACGAAATATAGTGCTAAGATTTTTCAACTTTTAACTTAGAGGAATTTATGGCTTGGACCTACGAAAGAATTGAAAAACTAAAAAAACTTTGGGAAGAGGGCTTAACTGCTAGTCGCATTGCTGCAGAATTAGGAGACGTAACAAGAAATGCAGTAATTGGAAAAGCTCATAGACTTGGGCTTTCTGGGAGGATGGCTTCTAAAAGCCCAAGCTCAGGGATATCTATAATAAGAAAGAAAAAAATTCATATTCCAAAAAATCAAAAAATTATTGAGATTACTACCCAAACGGATGAACCAATGAACCCAACTCCATTCTTAGAAATAAAAGATGGCTTGTGCAGGTGGCCAATTGGAGAACCTGAGAATAGTGACTTTAGGTTTTGTGGACGCACAACTAATGAAGGGTTTGTATACTGCCAAACTCACCACAAAGTAGCATATCAACCTTTAACGGCAGTAAGGGAAAAAAGAAAGATTAAAAGAAAATTTAGAATTGGTTAAATAATTTCAATTAATCCACTTAGTCCAAGTGAAAAAATTATAATCATTGCGATTATTAGCAGTAATCCGTTAATTAAGCTCATCAAAATTGATTTCTATTCATTATAAGTAGGTAAAAGAATATCTCCATTATTAATTTTGTCTTGTATTTCTTTTATAGTAGCTTCCATTCTAATAAACCTTTCGCTCGTTGAAGGGTGAGTTGTGCTAGCATAAATAGAGTTTGGAACCTCTACAGCAAATCTTCTCCAAAAATTTACTGTATCTTCAATATCATACCCTGACAATGCTAATGCATATAAACTTAAATAGTCTGCTTCATTTTCATAAGCAACTGAATATTGATTAGCTCCAATTTGTGCTCCCATATCCATTAGATCTTGAGTTTGCCCAACTGTGCCCCCAAGTAAAATACCAGCAAGTAAACCAACACTCATTCCAACGCCTGCATTTGTTTTTTTATCATCAATATGTCTATTAGCATTATGCCCTAATTCATGAGCATACACGATTGCCACTCCTAGATCTTGCTGAAGGAGCCACTTGGTAATTCTTAGAGTAAAATACATATTATTTCCATCTGCAAAAGCATTGAAGGTATTATTATCAAAATCAACAGTATGATTAAATCTGCATCGTTTGGATGTCTCTAAACTTACTTGAACCTCTAGTTCTCCTCTTAGTACAATAAACTCATAAGTCTTGGGATATTCTTTATTCATAATCTTATAAAATTCTTTTGAAGCATTTTCACCTGCAGGAGCTGTTACATTATCGATTACAATTATTTTATCTCCTCTTAAAAGTCCTGCCCTGCTAGCTGGAGTATTTTCCCCAACTGCAACAATACTTAGCCTTTCGTCTAAATCTAAAATAACAGATATTTCCTCTCTTATTTTTTCTGGTCCACTAAATTTTGTGGCAACATCTATGCCAATGTCATAGATCTGATCTTCTTCAAGACACAAATCAGCCGCACCGAACAAAATCCTATATCCTACCTCAGACAGATCCAAATAGGCATTTAGCCAACTTTCTGCAAATAATTGTGATTGAATTTTTTGTTCCTCTAATGTGAACTGCTCATTATAGACTGGAAGAGAAGATTGTGGTTGTGCGCAACCAAGAAAAATAAAAAAAATGATTATACTGAATATTTTTTTTCTGAATATCACACTGATGTACTCTTTTCTTTACCAATAATATATAAGGAATGAAAAAAGATAATCAATATAATTACTGCTCCTCCAATTAATGTATTTTTCGTTGGTTCTTCTGCAATAAATAACCAAACCCAAAGAGGTCCAAGAGCAGTTTCTAAAAGAAAAAAAATACCTACCTGAGGTGAGCTGATATATTGTGGCGCAAGACTAATAAATACAAAAGAAACTCCTACAGTAATTATCATTAAGGACGTAAAAATTAGATCAAACCCGACAATTACAAATGTAACAACAAATGGTAGAGCAAATACAGCTGTTAAAAACTTACCTAAAATATATGAAGGTACAAAGTTAATTTCGCTATAGCTTCTCATGACAGTGAGGCTTGCTCCAACAAAGCAAGCACACAACAAACCAAAAAAATCACCCAAAAATCTACCTAATGAGTAGGACTCATAAAAAATAAATATCACGGCCAATAAACAAGCAATCATGCTTATCCATGTAATAGGTAGAGATTTTTCTTTTAAAAAAATAGATGAAAATAAAGCTGCTGTTAATGGGATTAAACTAATCATTATCAAAGTATTTGCAACATTTGTATAAGCTAAAGCAAAGATAAAAGTAATATTACCACCCAAAACACATAATGCATTTATAACTCCGGGTATTCCAATGTTATAAAAATCTGTGAATGTTCTACCCTTAAATAGAATTAGATAGCCAAGAAAAAGAGCTAAAGAAGGGAATAAGGATCTGTAAAATAATAAACTCCAAGTATCCAAAGATACCATCCTGATGAGTAAAGTATCAGGAGTTACAATCATAACTCCAATAAATGCGAGCAGAGTTCCTTTTTGAATATTATTGAGCTTAATCATAATTAAAAACCTTACTTGGCGCGCCGGGAGAGATTCGAACTCCCGACCCCCAGATTCGTAGTCTGGTGCTCTATCCAGCTGAGCCACCGGCGCAAAAAAAATATTCATTTAATCTACTTGATTGTGATAGTGACTAAAATCTTTTTTTTAATAATTTATATAATACTGGTAAAAGTACAATCGTAGCTATGATAATTAATGGAGTAATATATTCAGCTTTAAACAACATGCTGCTATCAAATTGTTCTGCTTCAACAATGTTGCTCAAACCATTTCCTAAACTTACAAGAATATATGCCCAGGGGATTACTCCAAAAATTGTTGCTATAAAATAATCTCTTAGTTTCATATCTAATATGGCTGGTAAAAGATTTTGCACCCCAAATGGAGTGCCCCCGACTACTCTGACAAACATTAAATAGCTAATAGCATTCTTATTAAATCCCTCTTTAAACTTACTAAATCTTTCTCCTAACAACCTAAGAAAATACTCTTTAAATAAATATCTTCCATATAAAAAAACTATGACTGCACCTAAAGTCTCACCAATTATTAAAATAATGAGTCCTTCATAAAAACCAAAATAAAACCCAGCTAGAATACATATTGGAGTAATAGGGCCCATAATTGAGACCAAAAATACAACAATAAAAATAGTTGTTGTAAAAGACAAAATTGGCTTCTCACTAATAATATTTTTTATCTGCCCATGTTGATTAATGATAAATTCTATTGATATTGGATTGTATACTCCAATCAGATATACAATTCCAACTACAATTAATAGCGAGATTACTAGTATTATTGAGCGTTTAATAGACATTGATTCTATCTTGCAATAGTAATTGACTATCGAATTAATGCAATTTATAAGCCATTGCATCTAAGTAAGTATAATACAGTCTATGAAAAGAACATTCCAACCAAGTAACCTCGTAAAAAAAAGAAGACATGGTTTTAGATCTAGGTCTGCAACCAAAAATGGACGTATCATCTTGGCAAGAAGGCGTGCCAAGGGTAGAAAAGAATTATCAGCTTAATTATCTTTCAATCATTAAATGGTAAAGTTAGAAACGATTAAATCCTCTAAGGATTTTCAGAATGCTAAAAATGGATTATTTTATAGAAGTACTTCATTTTTATTACAAGCTATCCAAAATGACAGAGAAGATGTAACCAGGGTTGGATTTACCGTTTCGAAGCAAAATGGAAATGCAGTAAATAGAAATAGAATAAAAAGAAGATTAAGATCCATATCAAACCTTATTTTTGAGAAGTATGGTAAAAAAAACTGGGATTATGTGATTATTGGTAAAAAAAATACTTTAATAGTAGACTTTCAAAGTTTATTAAAAGAACTAACATCTGCTATTAAAAAAATTCATAAGTAGAACTTTATGCTAAAAAAAATATTTGTATTCATTATCATTTTATATCAAAGATTGATATCACCATATTTTCCACAATCATGTCGGTTCCAGCCTACATGCTCCGAATATGCAAAAGAAGCGATTGATAAGCATGGGATAATTAAAGGTTCTAAATTAGCTTCTAAAAGATTAATGAAATGTCATCCAATTAAGCTCCTAGGTGGTTCAGAGGGATATGACCCTGTACCTGAGAAAGAATAGAAAATATGGAAACTAGAAATCTAATTCTTGCAATAGTTCTTTCTGTTGGAGTTTTACTTCTTTGGACTGTTTTAATTGAAGCTCCAAGGCAACAAATAAATCAATCAATAGAGTTAAGCCAGCAAGACTCCATTGGTGAGGTCACTGAACTTGCAACTGAAGAATTAAATCTAATAGAAGAAGATTTAGGAATTAAAAAACAATCATTTGAAACTCTAGAAAATTCACTTCAAAGCAGCGCTCGTGTTAATATAGATACTCAAAGCTTAGAAGGCTCAATTAATTTGAAAGGTTTAAAAATTGACGATGTCGTACTAAAAAAATATCAAGAAACACTCGACAAAGACTCATCAACAATAAGACTTTTAAGCCCTATAAACACAGAAGATGGATATGAATTAACATTCGGTTGGCTTAAAGATAAAAATGCTACATTTGAAATTCCTACATCAGATTCTGAGTGGAGACTAATCAGCGCTTCAAATACTCTTCGAGATAATAGTCAATTAGATTTTGAGTGGTCAAATACTACTGGTCAAATATATAGAACAAGTATTTCTGTAGATGAAAACTACCTATTTTCAATAAATCAAAAAATAATCAATAAATCTGATCAAGAAATTGTTGTAAATAATGCCAGCCAAATTGCTCGTAAAAATGCTCCAACACTATCAGGCATGTTTATTCTACATGAAGGACTTATAGGAGTGCTAAATGAAGAACTTGAACATGTTGACTATGATAATTTAAAAGATGACGGAGAAACTCTTAATTTTGAAAGTGAAAATGGTTGGGTTGGCATTACAGACAAGTATTGGCTAGCAGCTTTAATTCCTGATCAAACGCAGCCTTTTAAAGCGATTTACAATTATGATAATGCCTATAAAGCCTATTACAGATCTTTGAACGCTCAATCAATCAAGGCAGGAGAAGAATTTGAAGTAAACAGCAAAGTTTTTATCGGTGCTAAAGAAGCTAAATTAATTGATCAATATCAAGAGGACTTCAATATATATAATTTTGATTTAGCTATCGATTGGGGCATGTTCTATTTTTTAACAAAACCTCTCTTCTATATTATCTATTATTTCTCAGGTATTTCTGGAAACTTTGGACTAGCAATAATTATACTGACAGTAATAACCAGAATAATTTTCTTTCCTCTTGCCAACTGGTCATTTGTCTCAATGGCTAAGATGAAAATGCTTCAACCTGAAATGACTAGAATTAAAGAGCTGCATAAAGAAGATAGACAACAGCAACAAAAAGCATTGATGGATCTATATAAAAAAGAAAAGGTTAACCCAATCTCAGGTTGTCTTCCAATTTTAATTCAAATCCCTTTCTTCTTTGCTATTTATAAGATGTTATTTGTATCTATTGAAATGAGACATGCACCATTTTATGGTTGGATACAAGACTTAGCTGCAAAAGATCCTACAACTATATTTAATTTATTTGGATTAATCCCTTGGGATCCTCCTTCCTTCATGATCATTGGTGTATGGCCTGTCCTTATGGGTATCACGATGTATTTACAACAAAAGCTTAATCCGGCACCGCCTGATCCTATTCAAGCAAAAATATTTATGTTTTTTCCATTATTCATAACAATTCTACTTGCACAGTTTGCGGCTGGACTTGTTATCTATTGGACAACAAATAATATTCTTTCAATTATTCAGCAGTGGATTATTACCCGCAGAACAACTGTTAAAACAAATTAGCAAATATTATGTCAATTTCTGCTCAAAAAGTTCTTTCAAAAGAACAACTGCTTAAAAAATTTTGGTCTAAAGGGGAAAAATATCATTCTCACTCTGACTCATTTATATCAAAATATAAAAATAAAATTATTGTTATTAAATATGGTGGCTACGCGCTTACTAAAACTCATTTAGTAAAATCATTTGCAAGAAATATTGCTTTATTGAGTAAAGTAGGAATAAAAGTCATTGTTGTTCATGGTGGGGGTCCTCAAATTGAAAAGGAGCTTAAGAAGAGAAAAATACAGGATAGAGAGTATCAAGGATTAAGAGTTACAACTAAAAAAATTCTTGCAGTTGTAAAAAATATTTTAGCAAGACAATTAAATAAAATGATCTTAGATGAAATACGAGCATGCGGTGGTAATGCAAAATCTATAAATGGAATAAACAATAAGATAATCAAAGCAGATTTCATAATGGGTGGAAAATTAGGATTTGTTGGTTCACCTACAAAATTGGATAAAAAATATTTAAATCAATTACTATCTAAGGGAATAATCCCTGTTATTTCACCAATTGGTTACGACAACAAAAAGAATAGCTTTAATATTAATGCTGACACTGCAGCTGGATTTATAGCTGAAAGTTTAAAGGCTCAAAGACTTTTATTATTAACAGATGTTGCAGGAGTATTAGATAAAGATAGAAAATTAATCGCTGAACTCAATCACAAAAAAGCATTTGAATACATAAGAAAAGGCACTATAAAAGGTGGAATGATACCAAAAATTAAGGCTTGTTTTAGCACTCTTAGAAAAGGCGCAAAAGGTGTAGCTCTTATTGACGGAAGAAAACCAGATGCGGTTCTTATGGAGTTGTTAACTAAAAAAGGAGCTGGAACTCTAATTAAGAGAAAGTAATCGGATGAGTGAAATAGATAATATTAAAGAACTGATCGAATCCTCTTGGGAAAATATTGCAGACTTATCTACAGAAAATAAGGATGTAATTGATGCAGTTAACACCACAATCCTAAAGCTTGATAGTGGTGAGCTTAGAATTGCAGAAAAGAAAGACAACAATGAATGGCAAGTCAATCAGTGGCTTAAAAAAGCAGTTTTAATTTCATTTAGAATTAATGAAAATTCAATTCTAAAAGGACCATACACAAGCTGGTATGACAAAGTTCGAGGAAAGTCTGTTGATTGGGATGAATCTAAATGGAAAGAGGCAGGATATAGACACGTTCCAAATGGTACTGTTAGACAAGGATCATTTATTGGACGAGGAGTAGTTTTAATGCCAAGTTTTGTCAATATTGGTGCTTATATTGATGAAGGAACTATGGTTGATACTTGGGCAACTGTTGGTTCATGTGCTCAAATTGGTAAAAATTGTCATTTGTCTGGAGGAGTTGGTATTGGTGGAGTATTAGAACCATTGCAAGCTAATCCAGTGATTATTGAAGACAATTGCTTTGTTGGAGCTCGAGCAGAAGTTGCTGAAGGGGTAATAGTTAGAGAAGGTTCTGTTCTTTCAATGGGAGTTTATTTAGGAGCTTCTACGAAAATTGTTAACAGAGCAACTGGTGAAATATCTTACGGTGAAGTTCCATCTTATTCAGTTGTAGTCCCTGGAACACTTCCTAACGAAGATCCGAAGAAACCAAGTCTATATTGTGTTGTAATTGTGAAAACCGTTGATGAAAACACAAGAAAGAAAACTTCGATTAATGAACTTTTAAGAGATTAATAATTAATCTTTAATTTAAAAATGAATACAATTGAACTCACAAAATCGTTGATTAGCTGTCCAAGTGTTACACCAGAAAATGCTGGTGTATTAGACATTCTTGAAGAAGAGCTAAGCAACATTGGTTTTGAATGTAAAAGATATAACTTTTCTGAAAAAGGTACGCCAGACGTTGATAATCTGTTTGCAAAATTTGGAAGTGAAGAGCCTCATTTTTGTTTTGGGGGACACACAGATGTCGTTCCAATAGGTGAAGAAGGAGCATGGTCAAATAATCCTTTTGAACCAACCGAAAAAAATGGAAACCTTTACGGACGAGGCGCGAGTGATATGAAATCAGCTATAGCAGCTTTTGTCTGCGCTACTAAAGAGTTCATTAATAATAACAAATTTAAAGGTTCAGTTAGTCTACTCATTACTAATGATGAAGAAGGACCCGCTATAAATGGAACAAAAAAAGTTTTAGAAGAAATTTATAAAAATGGAGAAAAAATTGATAGTTGTTTAGTTGGTGAGCCAACTTGTCCAAATAAACTAGGTGAAATGGTCAAGATTGGACGACGCGGGAGTCTAATGGCTAAATTTAATGTGTTTGGAAAACAAGGACATGTTGCTTATCCAGAATGGACGCTAAATCCTATAGATTCTCTAACTAAAATTATGAATGATATTATCAACTTAAAACTTGATGAAGGATCGGATGATTTTCCTCCATCAAATATTGAAATAGTAAAAATTACCTCGAGTGATGGAGCTACCAATGTAGTACCTCAAAATGCAAGTGGTCAATTGAATATTAGATATAATGTGAACCACACAGCTGAGAGCTTAAAAAATATTTTAAATGATATTTTCAAGAAACATACTGAGGGAACTAATTACCAGATAGACATTGATTACTATGAATCAGCTGAACCTTTTTTAACCAAAAAAGGTAGGTTTACGCAAATCGTTAAGGATTCTGTTGATCAAATAACTGGTATGCAAGCCAAACTTTCAACTACTGGGGGAACTTCGGATGCAAGATTTTTTAAAGACTATTGTGAGGTTGCAGAGTTTGGTCTCATAGGTGAGACAGCTCATCAGATAGATGAAAATGTTAAAATTGATGATATCGAAAAACTTAAAGATATTTATCATACAATTTTAAAGAACTACTTCTCTTAAATTACTTTGGAAGAATAAGTAAGAAAAGAAATATTGATATCGCAATATCTATTTTTTCTGGAGATGGTTTAAAATTCCATCTAGAACTTTCAAACATAAAAACTCCTTAATTAAAATGGTGGTGGGTTAAAATTAGACTTAAAAAATACACACATAATTAGCTCCTTTTTTTAATCTTAATCAAATTTTTTTGACAAGTTTTTTCTCATGATTGTTTTTACAATCATCTAAAAATTATTGGACCATAAATCATTGTCATAATGGCAAACTCATCAAATTAAAAAAAGTGCAAGTTTGAATAGAATATCAATATGTTTGATGAAATGTATAGTTCTGATGCCAGTGTAAGAGAACATTATTCAAAGGTTAACTTATGGCTTGAAAAAATGTCATCCTCTAAAATCAATCAAAAAAATGTAGAGGCAGAATCACATTTTAGAAGGATTGGTATCACTTTTTCTGTGCAAGATAATTCAATGTCTGAGAGAATTATTCCTTTTGATCTAATACCAAGAATTTTTACTAATAGTGAATGGTCTAAGCTTGAAAAGGGTGTAATTCAAAGATCTAAAGCTCTCAATGCTTTCCTTGCTGATATATATAACACGGGAGAGATATTTAGAGCATCAATAATTCCAAAAGAACTTGTTTATAGTAAAAGTTCATTTGAACCTTCAATGGTAGGGTTTATTCCACCAAGAAAAATCTATAGTCCAATAGTTGGAGTAGATCTTGTCAGAACTGGACAAAATGATTTTTATGTTCTCGAAGATAACTGTCGAACCCCTTCAGGTGTATCTTATATGCTTGAAAACAGAGAAATAATGATGCGAATGTTTCCCGATCTATTCCATTCAAATCGCGTTTCAAGAGTAGATGACTATCCTACAAGATTACTTCAAACTTTGATGAGTTTGGCGCCAAAAAAATGCGAAAATTCAGTTCCAGTTGTTGTTTTATTGACGCCAGGACACCTTAATAGCGCATACTATGAACATACATTTCTTTCTGACCAAATGGGGATCGAAATGGTCGAAGCACAGGATCTATTTGTAGAAGATGATTTTTTATATATGAAGACTGTAAATGGTCCAAAAAAAGTTGATGTAGTTTACAGAAGAATTGATGACAACTTTTTAGATCCATTAGTTTTTAATCCCAGCTCAGTTATTGGTATCCCAGGAATTATGCAAGCATACAGAACAGGAGGAGTAAACATTTGTTCTGCTCCTGGATGTGGAATTGCTGATGACAAATCAATTTATGTATATGTCCCAGATATGATTAGATTCTACCTTGGTGAATCTCCAATTCTAGATAACGTACCTACCTGGCGATGTGAAAATAGCAATGAATTAAAGTATGTATTAGAAAATTTATCTAAATTAGTAGTAAAAGAAGTCGATGGTTCAGGAGGTTACGGAATGCTTATTGGTCCAAAATCAACTAAAAAAACAATAAAAGAGTTTTATCAAAAACTTAAGAAAAATCCCAAAGGGTATATTGCTCAACCGACTTTAGATTTATCATCTTCACCAACATTAATTAATAGCCAGATTTCTGGTCGAAGAGTTGATCTTAGGCCATTCTGTTTAGTGGGTCAGGAAGTGCAGCTTTGTCCTGGGGGACTTACTCGTGTAGCAATGAATGAAGGATCATACGTGGTAAACTCATCACAAGGTGGAGGAGTTAAAGATACATGGGTTTTGGCAGATTAGAAAAAAATTATGTTAAGTAGAACTGCAGAGAATCTTTATTGGATCAGTAGATACATGGAAAGAGCTGAAACAATGGCTAGGCTTCTTGACGTGGGATATAGAATGTCACTTTTTCCAAATCCAAAAGGCTACCATAATGAATGGGACTCTGTCCTTTTAGCCGCAGGAGCTATGGAAGGCTACAAATCTAAATATGACATTATTGACCAGCAGAAAGTTGAAGATTATTTATTCTTTGACGAAGAGAACCAATCTTCTGTATATAGTTGCATACTTAAAGCTAGAAATAATGCACTCTTAGTAAGAACTGCATTTACTCCAGAAGCTTGGGTAGCAATTAATAAGTCTTATCAAGAGATAGTAAAATTTAAAGAGAATAAATATTCTCAATCTGATCTACCTAATTTTACTGAATGGACTATTCAGCAAGTAAATATGTTTAGAGGATCTGCAAATTCCTTGTTGAGAAATGATGGATATCACTTCATATTTCTTGGAACTTTTATAGAAAGAGCTGATAATTCAGCTAGATTATTAGATGTAAAATACTTTGTTCTGCTTCCTACGGCAGATTATATAGGAGGTAACTTAGATAATTTACAATGGATTATACTTCTTAGATCTCTTTCATCTTTTAGAGCATTTCGCTGGGCCTATGAAGGTGATG